>NZ_JASEWO010000338.1:0-1682 GCF_030024295.1 Pantoea sp. Pa-EAmG | reverse complement strand
TTAAGTATGCAGCGCTGATGCTGCTGGTCTGCGGTCTGGCGCACGCGGAAGCGGACGTCAGAACGGTAGGCGATATTGACCGTCTCCAGAGCGGCCGCGTGTTTTACGACGCGCAGGCCGCCTACAACAAGGCAAAAATGGCGGCGGGGCAGGCTGACACCGTTGCCGTGCCGGTCACCGCCCCCGCGGTGCCCGGCGGCCCTCCGGGCACGCCGGCAGCAACCGCACCGGCCAGCACGCTGCCTGTGCTTGAAAAGGTCGCGGGGTCGGTGGCCACGCTCAGCTTCCGGGACGGCAGCAGCACGCAGGTGCGTCCGGGCGACAGCGTGAACGGCGGCTATACCGTGGTGTCCGTCTCAATGCGCGGCGTGGTGATTAAACGCCAGCCTGACGGTCACGTCTTCACCCTTAACTGAGGCCGACGTCATGATGAACCTGAGTGAAAAAACGCACACCCTGCTGCCGCTGGCCCCGCCTCCCGGCGCCCGCGCGTATTCCGCTACGCTGCGGGACAGCCTGCGGCTTATCCGCGACGATCAGAACCAGTATCACTGCCTGTATGTGCTGAGCGAGCTGGGCGGCAATACGGAGTTTTATGAGCTGAAAGAGCAGCTGCGCAGTCAGGGCCTTGAAACGGGTGTGACCTGGTGTGACCGCGAGGAGCTGGAAAAAATAACCCAGCAGTTCAGCGACGGCGGCCGCGACAGCGTGGAGGGAACCAGCGACTTTCAGAACCTGAACCTCACCCTGGTCGCCGAAGCCACGAAAATGCGCGGATCCGATATCCACATCCGCATTGAGCACAAGTTTACCCGCGTGCTCTATCGCATTGACGGCAACCTGCGCAGGATACGGACCGAGTCCGCGGAGTGGGGCACCCGCCTGGTGAATGCCCTGTACAACTCCATGTGCGAGGAGCACAGCAAAACCACGCTGAGCTTTACCGAGTCCTGTGACGCCCGCGTGCGCGAAGAGTTCGTGAACGGCTACGGGCTCAGCACTATCCGCTTTGCCAGCCGTCCCGGCGGGCAGGGGCGTCTGGCCGTTGCGCTGCGCCTCGTCAGCCGCCGCAAGCAGAGCCTGCACTTTGAGCAGCTGGGGCTGACGCCGGCAGAAGAGACCACGCTGCGCCGGCTGCTGAACGGATCCGGCGGCACCTTCTTCAGCGGGCCCACCGGACATGGTAAGTCGACGGTCTGTCAGGTTTCCGCAGAGTTTCTGGCCCGTGAAGACCCGGGTGAAAACATCATGTCGGTGGAAGACCCCATCGAATCGCCGATTGAGGGCGTCTTTCAGACGCCGCTGGGCATGCAGACCTTTGCCGAAGCCATCAGAAACCTGCTGCGTATGGACCCGGACCGTATCTACAACGGTGAGGTGCGTGACGCGGGTACGGCCAATGGCGTCATTGAGGCCATTCAGACCGGTGCCCCTGTACTGACAACCATTCACACCAACTCTCCGGCAGATATCCCGCAGCGCCTGCGACGCTTTGGGGTAGACGAGGACCTGCTGTTTGACCCGACCATCGTGTCCGGGCTGGTTGGTCTCCGGCTGGTTCCGCTGCTCTGCAGCCACTGCAAAATCCCCTGGCACAAAGGGCGCGAGAGCGTCAGCCCGGTGATGGTGGACATGGTGGAGACGCACGCGGATATCTCTGGCGTGTATCTGCGCAATCCGGG
>NZ_JASEWO010000337.1:0-1697 GCF_030024295.1 Pantoea sp. Pa-EAmG | reverse complement strand
TGACTGTAAATAAAGCCAGGTATAATTACCTGACGCCATCCTTATTACCGGGACCTTCAGAATTGGCGGCTTTCTGTAGACCGGGCGTCCTCCGTGCCCCGCCTCCTGCAGATGCGAACATCCCCTTAACGTCATCAACAAGCCCGCCCATGATGCCGGCCATACCAGCCCCGCCCAGGAACGTGATCACGTAATCAGCCAGCATAGCCTGCAGGCCAAACACACGTGTCACGCCGAAGGTCGCTATGCGGGCATAAATCAACAGCCACCCCGCCATTATAAACACCCCTATGATTGAATCGGCGTTTGCGTTAGCCAGCGCGGTACCAAACAGCAGGTTCAGTATTGTCCCGCCTGCCATAACGGCAACCGAGGCAAAAAAGAATCCCAGCACCATCAGCGATGGGCGCAGCATCATATCAATAAGGAAGATGTAGCCGTACGCGCTGCGGCTGCCTTTATCTTCCTCGGCCCCCAGGTGAGTCGCAGACCACATCGGGCCCGCAGCACACCCCACCATGACGCTGACAAACCAGTTAAATACCCCGACCATCCAGTACAGGAAAGGGACTGCCGGCAGGAATACGGCCAGTGAAAAACCCACTGCAAACAACAGTAATAACAAAAAGTAAAAAGGTGGTGACAGTTGAGCCAAAATATCTTTAGCGGCTGCTGTCAGGTTAAAAGGAAGTATTCTTCCGACGCTTCCCAGCACTGAATTGTCTGTGGCTGATGCCGCGGCATATGCCAGCGTATACGTAGTCAGCGCGCCTTCTGTTGCCAATAGAGTGTAATTCCCAATAGTCTGCATTTTTATCAAAGGGTTAACCTGACTCGAAAAGTCAGCCGGGGTGCCAATCTGAACCGTTGCAATTGCCTTTGTAATCCTCTGCATTGGATTTTTAAGAATACTAATGAATACAGCGTCTGGATTAACAGCACTGGAAGCTGCACCATCATCCTTCGCCGTCTGCGTGCCCAGTGGCGCCGTGTAAGTGCTGTTCTGCACCTGAGACCGGTAGGCCGAAAACACCTGGTGATACAGGTCGCCGGTGCCGGTTTCGCCGTGCAGGCTCGTGCCTGACGTGACCGGCGATGCGTTGGCCACTTCACTGGTTTTGCTGTTGGCCGTCGCAAAGGTGTTGTACCAGGCGCCCAGCGAAATCCAGCCATAGGCCCTGAGCTGCGTGGTCAGCTGGCTCTGCAGCGAGTCTTTGTAGTTGAGCTGGTTCAGCGCGTTATTGACCGTGGTTTCATAGGCGGCCGCCGCGTTCTGAATGGTGGTTTCCGGATCGATGAGCGTGCCGCTGTCCTGGTCGCGCTTACTCAGGTACGCATCAACGTACGCCTGCGCCGCCGCGTCCAGCGTGGACTGCATCGTGTCCAGCGCGCTGCGCGAGGCGGCCGTCACGCTGGCGGTGTTCACGGCGGAGCCGAACAGGCTGTCCATAACGCCTTCTGACGGCTCAGGAATGCGGGCGCTGCCACAGACCGCGCTGCCGTTGCCCGTGGTGTAGTCGCCGTTCCCGCCCTTCGTCTGCATCAGCGCCGTTCGCGCCTGCCCGTCCTGGTACAGCGATGACAGCTCCCGGTTCGTGGCGTACTTGCACAGGTTCATCTCAAACACCGCGCGCGCCGCCGAGCGCGTGGAGGGCGCCGTGGGCTGCACGACCAGCGACATGCCGCTGCTTATCATG
>NZ_JASEWO010000012.1:0-47120 GCF_030024295.1 Pantoea sp. Pa-EAmG | reverse complement strand
TGATAGGAGGAGATCGGGAACATCATGCCAGGCGTCTGCATCACCGCACCGGACAGCGTATTAATCGCGGTTTGCAGTGCGCCATAGCCCAGGCCCGCACGGTCCTGCACATACAGCGAATAGCCCGATCCCTGGCCCAGACCGAGGATCGGCGGTGGCATGATGGAGAAACCGAAGCCCTGCTGGATTTTGGAAATTTTCGCGTTGATCTCAGCATTGATTTCCGCCGCAGTGCGGCTGCGCTCGCTGAACGGCTTCAGACCGAAGAACACCGTGCCGGTATTCGGCGTATTGGTGAACTGCAGCGCATTCAGGCCGGGGAAGGCGACGGAGTAGGCCACGCCTTCGGTGTTCATGCCGATTTCGCTCATCTTACGAATCACTTCATCGGTACGCGCCAGCGATGAGCCTTCCGGCATCTTCACGCCACCAATCAGGTACAGCTTATCCTGCGTCGGAATAAAGCCGCCTGGCACGGTGTGGAACATGAAGCCGGCACCGGCCAGCAGCAGCACGTACACGCCAAACACCGCACCGCGCCGGCGCAGGGTTTTGCCGACCATCGATTCATAGCCGTCTGAGCTGCGCTGGAAGAAGCGGTTAAACGGCCGGAACACCCAGCCCAGCAGACGATCGATCAGGCGCGTCGGCAGGTCCTTCGGCGCACCGTGCGCCTTCAGCAGTTTCGCCGCCAGCGCCGGAGAGAGCGTCAGCGAGTTAATCGCCGAAATCACCGTCGAAATGGCAATGGTCACGGCAAACTGCTTATAGAACTGACCGGTTACGCCCGAGAGGAAGGCCATCGGCACAAATACCGCACACAGCACCAGCGCGATGGCGATAATCGGCCCGGAGACCTCGCGCATCGCCTGGTGAGCCGCCGCCACCGGTGTTAAGCCCTGCTCAATGTTACGTTCGACGTTCTCCACCACCACGATGGCGTCATCGACCACGATACCAATCGCCAGCACCAGCCCGAACAGACTCAGGGTATTGAGCGAAAAGCCCAGCAGATAGAGCACGCTGAAGGTACCGACCACCGACACCGGCACGGCCAGCAGCGGGATGATCGAGGCGCGCCACGTCTGCAGGAACAGAATCACCACCAGCACCACCAGCACGATGGCTTCGAACAGCGTCTGGACCACGGCGCGGATCGAGTCACGCACGAACACCGTCGGGTCATAAGGCGCGGCCCACTGCACGTCATCCGGGAAGCGCGTTGCCAGCTCGGCCATCTTGGCGCGTACCGCATTCGACAGGTCGATGGCGTTTGCGCCCGGCGACTGGAAGATACCGATACCAACCGCATCCTTGTTGTTCAGCTGCGAACGCAGGGCATAGCTGCCGGAGCCCATCTCGATGCGCGCCACGTCACGCAGGCGCACCAGCGTGCCGTCATCGGCGGTTTTCAGGATGATGTTGCCAAACTGCGCCTCATCTTCCAGCCGCCCCTGGGTGTTGATCGACAGCAGAAAATCGCTCTCTTTCTTCGTCGGCTCAGCGCCCAGCTGCCCGGCAGAAACCTGCACGTTCTGCTCCTGCATGGCGCTGACCACGTCGCCGGCGGTCATGCCGCGCGCCGCCACTTTGTTCGGGTCGAGCCAGACGCGCATCGCGTAGTCACCGGCACCGAAGATCTGAATCTGGCCGACGCCCGGCAGGCGCGCCAGCTCATCTTTCACCTTCAGCGTGGCGTAGTTACGCAGATAGAGCGAATCGTACTTGCCGTGGGGCGAGAACAGATGCACCACCAGCGTCAGGGTAGGTGACTGCTTCTGGGTGGTCAGGCCGAGCTGACGCACCTCTTCCGGCAGACGCGCTTCAGCCTGTGCCACGCGGTTTTGCACCTGGACCTGCGCCTGATCGGGATCGGTTCCCGGGCGGAAGGTCACGGTGGTAACCAGCACGCCATCTGAGCCGGCCACCGACTTCATGTACATCATGTTTTCCACCCCGTTGATCGCTTCTTCCAGCGGCGTTGCCACCGAATCAGCAATCACTTTGGGGTTGGCACCGGGATATTCTGCGCGCACCTGCACGCTCGGCGGTACCACGTTGGGGTATTCACTGATCGGCAACAGCGGAATGGCGATCAGTCCGGTGGTAAATATCAAAATCGACAGGACCGCGGCGAAAATCGGTCGGTCGATAAAAAAGCGGGAGAAATCCATAACGGGCAGTCTCGATTATTATTGAGCGGAGCGCATGGCCACCGGCTGCGCTTTTACCGGCATACCGGGCATGAACACTTTCTGCAGACCGTTGACAATCACCTTGTCGCCTGGCTTCAGACCCTGCTGCACAATACGCAGGCCGTTAGCCAGATCGCCCAGCTGAACATCGCGGCGTTCGGCTTTGCCCTGCGCATCAACCACGTAAACGTATTTACGATCCTGGTCGGTCAGTACCGCGCGGTCGTCGACCAGCAGCGCGTTGAATTCTGCGCTGCCCGGCAGCCGCACGCGGGCAAACAGGCCTGGGGTAAACTGACGCTGCTGATTGTCGAGCGTGGCGCGCATGCGAATGGTGCCGGTGCTGGCGGTCAGCTGGTTATCGAGAAAATCGACGGTGCCGCGGTGCGGATAACCCTGTTCGCCGGTCAGCGCAATCTCTACCGGCAGCGAACCGCGGTTCTGGCCCTGACGCGCCATCGCCTGGTACTGCAGATAGATCGCTTCGTCGACGTCAAAGTAGACGTACATGCGGTCCTGTGAAACCAGCGTGGTGAGAACGCTGGCGCTGTCGCCGGCGGTCACCAGGTTACCGGTGGTGATCATCGCCCGGCTGGCGCGACCATCAATCGGCGCGGTGACGCGGGTGAAGTCGAGGTTCAGCTGCGCCATATCGACTGCCGCCTGGGCGGCCAGCACGCTGGCCTGCGCCTGACTGGCAGTAGAACGCCGCTGTTCCCACTCTTCGCGCGACACCACCTGGGTGCCGATCAGCTTGTCGGTACGGGCCGACTCGCTGCGGGCCAGCGCCGCCTGGCTACGCGCGCTGGCCAGTTCGGCCTGCGCCTGCTCCAGCGTGGCGCGGTAGGTGCGGTCATCAATGGTAAACAGCACCTGACCTTTCTTCACCTCATCGCCTTCGCGATAGTTAACCTGATCGATGTAGCCCGAGACGCGCGGACGCAGCTGCACGCTCTGCACCGCTTCAATGCGGCCATTGAAGCTATCCCACTGGCTGACTTTTTGTTGCACCACCTGCGCGACACTCACTTCGGGCGGAGGCGGCGGCGCATTTTGCGCCACACCGCGATCACAACCGGCCAGCAGGCTTCCCAGCAACATCACTCCTGACAGGCTTACGGCCCGACGAACCCCATATGTTTGCAGATGCATTGTTGTTATTCCGCGTTGGTGAAAAAGAAAGGAGACGTACGAAAAATCTGCAACTTTTAAGATTGCATTAAAACCACAGGAGTGTAGGCTTGGGCGAACTGCATCTGCAAGAATATCTGATACACTTTATGTGCGGTTTTGATCAATTCGTAACAGGTAGCGAAAGCCCCTACGGCGAGTGCGGCATTTAATGCAATAATAAAACTTGCATTAAGTGCGATAGTCAGTCACCCTTAAAATGTAATTGCAACTGATACTGATACTGTTCGCCATGGCGACGGGAGAGAATGGGATGATGAGCGACGCTTTTATTCACGATCTGATCGACTGGATTGATAACAACATTGAAGCACGTCTGGATCTGGACACCGTAGCGGGGCGCGCCGGCTATTCGAAGTGGCACCTGCAGCGTATGTTTAAAGAGCACACCGGCTATCCGCTGGGTGAGTACATCCGGGCCAAGAAGCTGAAAAAATCGGCCGACCGCCTGACCACCACCAACGAACCGATCCTCAACGTGGCCATTTCGCTGGGCTTCGATTCACAGCAGTCGTTTAACCGCAGCTTCAAGCGCCAGTATGGCGTGGCACCGGGCGCATGGCGTCGTCACGCCGCGCACACCCCGAGCGCGATGCAGCAGTAAACCTCCGCCAGGGCCAGCCATGCTGGCCCGCGTTTTTCCCCGCCTGAAACCTGCTATTATCGGCGTCCTGCCTTTCAGGATGTCACTATGTCGAAAAAACTCTGGATTGGATTACTGTTTGCGCTGGTGGTTTGCTGGATCGGGCTGAAGCCCCATCTGAGCGGTACTGCGCCAGAAAAACAGACGGATATTGCACAACTGACCGATGCACATCGCGTGGCGCGCTGGCTGCAGCAGCATCACCGTTTGCCTGATTTTTATCTCACCAAAAGCGCGGCACGTCGTCAGGGCTGGAACCCGGCGCAGGGCAACCTGTGTGAGGTGTTGCCAGGGCGGGCGATTGGCGGCGATCGCTTCAGTAACCGCGAACGGCGGCTGCCGATGCAGGCGGGGCGGCAGTGGTATGAGGCGGACGTCAATTACGACTGCGGCCACCGCGATGCCGATCGTCTGCTTTACTCTTCTGATGGGCTGATCTTTCTCACCACCGATCACTATCGCAGCTTCACGCCGGTACCCTGACTATGCTGACACTCCATTTTGATTTTCGCACGCTGGGCACGCGCCAGGCCTTTTATCAGGCGCTGGTCGAACAGAGCGGCTGCGGTGAATGCTTTGGTTACAATCTGGATGCGCTGTGGGACTGGCTGACCGGCGGTATGGCGCTGCCGGCAACGCTGCATCTGCAGCATGTCGCCGAGGTCAGCACCAGCGCGGAGTTTGCCCCGGTGCTGGCGCTGCTGGAAGAGGCGGCGCAGCAGCTGGCGGGCGAGCTGCGCCTGATTAGCCACTGACTACGCGTGCAGCGGCAGCAGCATAATCGCCAGCGTCTGGCGTGCGCTGGTCGGCAAATCGCCGCCGCCGGTGTAGCCGTTATTTTCGACGATCAGCGAATTTAATCCCACCAGCCAGTCATAAATGTAATAGGCGGTGTGGTTAGCCGGCGCGGCAGACAGCCGCGTCAGACGCTGGCCTGACGAAAAGCTGACGCTGGGCGCCGGTGGGCGGGCGAAAATCGGGCTGCCGCGATTGACGCGACTCTGCGGCCGTTCACGTTCATCCCGCTGCAGGAAGCCGAGCCAGGCGACAAAGTCACCCAGCACTGTCATGGCACGCGACACCTGGCGATCGGTGCGCGCTTCATGGGCACTGGCCTGCGTCTCTGTTTCGTTCAGCGCGCTTTGCAGTTTGCTCAGCACCTGCAGACGGAAGCTGGCGGTGATGAGCTCCTCCACCAGCAGTTCCAGCGTCGGCTTATCAACGTTGAGCAGCGCCAGCAGGCTCTGGCTCTCCGGCAGCTGACGCAGGTGCGCCAGCCACAGCGCGAACACCTGCTGAGGAAACTGCTGATCGCGCTGGCCGCTGCTGCTGCGCGGTTCGGCGGTGGTTACCGGCTCATCGTTAAACAGGTCAAACTCAAAACCAATACCAAAATAGCTCTGCTCTGCCGCGGCTGGCTGGCCGCCGGCGGATGGCGTGCTGCCGTGGCTCTGACTCAGCCACAGCTGGCGCACCGCTTCGCGCGACGGCTGCAGACGCTCAAGCAGCTCGCCATGCAGGCCGGTGCGATGCTGTAAACACTTCAGCAGCGTATCGGCGATGGCCTGTTTCCGCGCGGCCTGTTCCGGCGTGGCGCTGGCTTCGGTCCACGGCTGCAGACGCTCCACCAGTTTCTGCTGCAGCGTGCTGAGCTGCAGCGCCAGCCGGTCGCGCCGTGCCTCCGGCTGCATCTCATCCTGCAGCCAGCTGCTCATGCGGTCGACACCGGCGCGATCGCGCGCCAGCATTGAGCCCCAGCTCTGGCCGGGCTGACCAATCTGCCGCTGTACCGCTTCATCGACGTTGATTTGCGACTGCTGATAGCGCGCATCGTGCGGCGTAATCGCCCAAATCAGGCGCGGCTTGTCTGCGCTGGCCGTCGCGCTCTGCTGCAGTTGCCACTCGCGCAGCGCGCTGGCGGCGAGATCCGCATCCTGACGCTGGCTGGCGGCGGTACAAATCAGCATTAAATCGATGCCCTGACGCGCGGCATAGAAGCCCGGCAGCAGGGCACGTTTCTGTTCCAGCAGACTGGCGCGCAGCGCATCACGCGCCTGCAGCCTTGCGCGCTCGTCCTGCTGATCGCGGTCGGCGGGCGTGCCCGGTGCGGGCAGCTCCAGCATATCGGCTTCGTCATACAGCGCCTGACGCGGCGTCGAACTGAGCGGCAGGGTGATTTCCAGCGTCAGCAGCGCCAGCCAGCCGAGCGGTACCGACTGCGGTTTGCCCACGCGGTTGGCGACAACCGGACACACTTCAATCAATTCGTTCAGGTCGGCATCATGGCCGATGAGCTTTTCAGCGGGCAGCGAGGCGTCATCCACCAGCAGGCTGAGCGGTGCCAGCACGCGCGGCGCGTGCCGCAGCTGATGGCGCAGATGCAGCAGGCTGCGCAGGGTTTCATTCAGCGCCGGACGCTGCGGCCACAGCAGCGCAAACAGCTGCACGCGGTCGTCCACGTTGAGCCACGGTGCCAGCTCAATCGCCTGCGGCCAGAAATGACGGTCCAGCACTTCGGCGTGGTCGGGCTGGCGGCGATGCCACGCCCACAGCGTCACCAGCGCGTCGCTGTCGAGGCCGGGCTGCATCTCGCTCTGGCGATGGCGCTGCAGGCGCTGCAGCGCGGCATCAATCGCCGCGCTGTCCGGCTGGGTGTCCGCGCTGGCACAGGCCAGCATCAGACGAATCAGCTCGGCTTCGCTCAGCAGCGTCATCTCCAGCGGCCACGCACCAGACTGCGCTTCACGCTGATGGCTGAAACGGGTGGCGATGGCAAAATCGAGATTGCCGGGATTGATGTGCTGAAAATAGTTCAGGGTTTTGTCGCCGAGACGGGCGATCAGCTGGCCCTGCGCGTCGCCGACCATTTCACTCAGCAGCCAGGCTTTACCCGCCTGCGACTGACCAAACAGCGCCAGGGTGACCGGCCGCGCCAGCTGTCGCGCCAGCGCGTGGCTTTCAACGCGGGCGCGACGCAGCTGGAGCCGCAGCGTATCGGCTTCCAGCGCCAGACGCGGTGAGTGCGCCTGGTGGCTCTCCACCCAGTTCAGCGCGCCGTCAACCGTCTCCTGCAGCAGACCCAGGCGTTTAGCAGGTGTCGCCGGCGTGGCTTTTTTGGCAGTTCTCATCGTTTACACACGCTCCCGCTGTCGATCCAGTATTGCGCATTGGCGTTGCCGGTGGCCGACAGCGTATTCAGTTTCAGACTCAGTTGCTCCAGCGGCACGCGCGTGCCATCGTCCATGCGCGCCTCGCTCAGTACCAGCCGCTCCGGGCCGAGGTTATCCGGCCCCGGTTGTACCGCCAGCCTGATGCGCAGCACGCTTTCGCCCGCTACCTGGCGCGCCAGCTGCGGATCGGTAATGCTCAGGCTGTAGAGCGGTGTCGCCGGCCAGCGGTCGTTCTCCAGCTGGCGGAAACCGAGGCAGACATTACCGCGAATGCGGAAGCTGCTTTTACGGTCCAGCGCGAAGCTGTGGCTGTCGAGATCAATCTCGCTGTAGCACAGATTGTCATCGCTCAGCGTGGCGTTTTCATCCAGCACGCCAAGATAGCGAATGGTCGAGTAGGGTTCAAAATCGCCGGCGCGGAACCAGAAGCTGCTGAGACGCAGATCAAGTGCCAGCAGACACAGCATGGCACCGACCGCCGCGGTGGATTTCGGGTTATCAATGCGTCCCTGTTTGTTGAACGGATACCAGTCGCTGGTGTGATACCCCTCCAGCGACAAAATGCGGCTGCCCGGCAGCGGCTGCAAATGACGCACCAGCGCCTGAATGCCGGGGAAGCGCGACGGGCGACCGGTCAGCAGCAGCACATCGCACTGATAGAGAGAAACCACTTCGCACATGGCGCGCAGCGCCGGGATGATTGCCATCCGGTGTTGCAGAAACTCAGCATGCAGCTGCGCCATGCTCACCACCAGCGGCACGTCAAGCAGATCGAAACGGCTATCGCCGCCGAGCGTGCGCTGAATCTCTCCGTTGACAAACGCCAGCACGCTGCTGGCTGGCTTCTGCGGCACCAGCTCGCCAAACAGCGCGTTAATTTCGCTGTGGCTGTCGAGCGGATTCCAGTTTTCATAGCGCTCCAGCACCGCCTGCGCCAGCGGAATAAACAGCTGCAGGGTGACCTGCTGGCGCAGCGTGGCCTGACCGTCCATGCGGCTGTCGTGTCCAAACAGCTTGTTCATCAGCGGTTCCGCCAGCGCCAGGCCGGCTTTTTGCAGACTCTGCTGTAGCGCGGGCAGGACCCACAGCTGAATCACGTCCAGCAGAATGTCATCGCCGGCCACTTTAAACCCTTCCCGGAACAGCAGGCGCGGGGTGATTTTCACGTTGTTGCCCTGACCATCATCCAGACGATACTGGGTGATGGCGAGGTCGGTGGTGCCGCCGCCGATATCAATCGAGGCGATGCGCAGGCTTTTGCCCGGCAGCTCATCCGCTTCGCGCGGGCGATCCGGGCGCGCCATGCTGCTGAAGAAATCTTCCGCGCGACCGGCAAAGTTCACCTGGGTTTCGTTGAACAGCCACACCATCTGACCGCAGGTTGCTTCATCCCACTCCATCTGCACATCCGGTACCGGACGCAGGCTGTGTGCCTGGCTGGTGGCGTCAAACGCGGCGTCGGCCGGATGCCAGCCTTCGGCTTTCCACACCAGCGCGATGGCTTCCTGCATGCGGCGACGGAAAATTTCCCGCTCCGGCTTCGGCATGGCCGACGGCAGCGTCAGGATCACATGACGCAGCTGGCGCGGCGCCTGGCTTTGCGGCATACGCTGGCGCTGGGCCACGCTGTTCATCTGCATCATGGCCTGCGCCAGCAGTTCACACAGCATAAAGGTCATCAGCGAGCTGCGGCTGTAGCTGGCAGAAAACACCGGCAGGCGGTCATCTTCCGGCAGGGCATGCAGCGGCTGCCCCTCATCGTTGAGCAACAGGGTAAACGGCAGCGCGGTGGCCTGCGGCTCGTCGCTGCCGCCGCTGGCGTTGAAGCGCCAGCCTGGCTGATAACGCGCTTCGTCCCATAAGTAGCGGCGCGGGCTGGAGAGGCCGGTGCTGCCCTCGGTGCCGGCGCGCTGCAGCGCCAGGCGGCTGGCTTCGCGACCGACGCGGGTCAGTGAGGGCCACATAAACGCGTTTTCGCGGCCGCTCTCCAGCGAGAAGTTGGCTTTGCCAAAGTGCGTCTCGGCAAACTCCAGTCGGCTGTCGAACAGCTCGTTGTAGACCTGGTGCGGCTGCGACAGATCGCGCAGCTGCAGCTCATAGGTCTGGCGCAGGCCGTTGCTCTCTTCGGGGTGATCTTCCACCAGAATGCCGCAGGTATGCGAGTTGCCGACGTCGAGAATGATATCCACGTTGACCGCCGGCGTTTGCGGTGAGGCCGCCTGGATAGTGATTTCTGCCAGATCGAGCTGTTCGCCCAGCAGTTCCAGCACGTTGAGATAGTGCGCCTGATATTCAAATTCGCGCAGCGCCTGGTTCACTTCCTGCTCGCGGCGTGATTCCAGCGCATACACCTGCTGGCTGAACGTCTCGCGCAGCCAGCCGTCAACCCAGGTGAGGTCGAGGAACTCGCCCAGTTCATAGTTGTGCCACGCCAGCGCAAAGCTGACGCCGTTCTGCGCATCGGCTTTGCTCAACCCCAGCTGCTCACCGCCGTCCGTGTCGGCCACCAGGCGCGTATCGAAGGCGAGGGTGATGCGATGGGTATTTCCCGCCGCGTCGGGCTGGCTGAGCGGCGCAAGGCGCAGACGCGCCCAGTTATCCGGGCCACCGATGAAACGACGGCCACTGGAACAGCGCAGCACCGGCAGCGGCAGCCACTGCCCGGCCAGCAGCGTCAGGGAATCGGCCAGCGCGATATCGGTCTCCGGGCGCACTACCTCAGCGGCACCGCCATCCTGCGGATAGAGCAGAAACTTGCCGCTGTTGCCATCAACGTTGAGGCGCAGCAGCGGACCATTGGCGGTCTGGCGCACAAACTGCCGCCGCGCCTGAAGCGCGGGCAGGCGCAAACCAAAATCAAGAAACTGCACACCGCTGTCTTCGATCAGCGTGATTTTCTGTTTGTCATCAATCAGGGGAGCCAACATGGTTACTTACTCTCACGCTTAATCGTCAACGGGAACACCTGATCGGCGCCATACTGCGCCGTACAGCTGGCAATGCCATCACCGGCTTTGCACACCAGCTCCGGCATGCGATAGCGTGATTTATCGCTGCAGCTGGCAGTATAGCGGCTGCGCACTACCATGGTGCCGGCGCTGGTCATGGCGGCGGTGACATCGGCTTTACAGCGAATATTGTCGCCCTGGGTAATCACTGCGCTGCCTTTACCGTTGCGGATCTGATAGCGCAGGCTCGGCGGCTTTCCGGTCGGCAGATTGGTCTGACGCAGCGTCACGCGCCAGGTACCATTGATAAATTTCACCGAGCCGAGGCGAGCGTCATCGGCCGTCATCACCAGATCGTCCGCTTTGGCCGGTTCGGTATGTTCCGCTACGACCTCCGGCGGTGCCGGTGGGGCAGCCGGTGCCGGCGCAGGCGTCACCGTCGCACTGCTGTGCGGCAGCGTGGCGGCCAGCGTCTGTGCTTTCGCCAGCATCGCCGGGGCCAGCGCGGGCGCGGCGCTGACCACAGGCGCGGTTTCGGTTTCTGCCGGCTGGACCGGCGCGTCGTGTAACCAGAAGGCCACACCCGCTGCGGCAGCAGCGGCCAGAGGCAGCACCAGCAGCAGCGGGCGCAGTGCGGATTTCTTCCGCGCGGGCGTGTCGGCGACAACGCTCAGCGGTGCGGGTTCGGGCTGTGGTTCGGGTTCCGCCAGCCGTTCCGGCTCGGGCTCCGCCACAACGGGGGCCGCAACCGGTTCAGGCGCGGCAGCCCTTTCTGGCTCCGGCGCGGGCACCACCAGCGGCGGCAGTTCTTCATAAAGGCTGTCGCGCAGGCAGGCCAGCGCATCATCACGCGTGCGCGCCTGCGGGTCGACGAAGCCCCAGAAGGTGATCACCGGCTTGCCATCCACCAGATAGACGTATTGCTGATCGGGAAACTGCAGCGTCTTTGCCAGCAGCGCCCCAAACAGGCGCATCGCCGGATTGTCGGCATCCCGGGCGCGCAGGCTGAGCGCCTGCAAATCCTGCTGATTAAGGGTGAGCTGATCCAGCGCCTGACGCTTTTCGCGATCGCTGGCCGCCAGCCAGGATTTCACTTTGCCGCTGAATGGCGCGTACCAGTCAAGGCGGTCACCGCGCTCGTTGGCCTGCGGGATCGCGAGGCAGTTGGCCAGTGTCGTCTGGCGGCGCAAACGTAACGTTTCGCGAATTTGCAGGGCAGAAGCCCAGACCGGCTGGCCGTTCTCCCCCAGTGCCAGTAACGCGTCGAGATTACCGCTGCGCAGAAAAGTTTTTGCCACTCGTTGGGCCCTTATCGGTGGTTATCTGAAGCCAAACATCGGGTGTGATGGGCGATGGTAGTGATCTTAAGCCAAATGCGCCGCAATCAAACGGGGGAAAAAGGGGGGAAAACAGGGCGTTATTCCCCCCACGGTACGCGGGGTGGTGAAATGTTAACCGTTCCGGCGCGGGCTGAGCAGCAAATGGGTGAGGACGCCCCCGATCAGGCCCCAGAACGCCGAGCCGACGCCGAGCAGGGAGATGCCGCTGGCGGTGATCAGGAATGCCACGATGGCGCTATCGCGCTGCGCCGGTTCCGCCAGCGCGCGCTGCAGACTGCCCGCCAGCGTGGCCAGCAGTGCCAGACCGGCCAGCGTGGCGATCAGCACCGGCGGCAATGCGCTGAGCATCACGGCAATCAGCGCGCCGGTAAAGCCGGTCAGCAGATAAAACACGCCCGCCAGCGCGGAAGCCACCCAGCGGCGCGCCGGGTCCGGATCGACATCATCGCCCATGCAGATCGCGGCGGTGATCGCCGCAATACACACCGAAAAGCCACCGAACGGCGACAGCAGTAGCGCGATCAGGCCGGTCCAGCCGGTGAGCGCGGAGACCGGCGGCCGGTAACCATGCGCCTGCAGCGTGGCAATACCGGGCGCATTCTGCGATGCCATGGTCACCAGGAAGTAGGGCAAGCCGACGCCAATCAGCGCGGCAGGATTAAAGTGCGGCATGATAAATTCCGGCACGCTCAGCGTTAGCGCATGAGGCGGAAAGTGGATGGCGCGCTGACCCAGCGCCACCAGCACGCCCGTCACCAGCGCCAGCAGAATGGCATAACGCGGCAGCCAGCGGCGGCCCAGCAGCCATACCAGATACATGCTGCCGCACAGGGCAAAATGATCCGGTAAGCCGCTGAAGGTGCCGATGCCAAAACGCAGCAGAATCCCCGCCAGCATCGCGGCCGCCAGCGACTGGGGAATGTGGTTCATCAGCCGTGCAAACAGGCCGGTCACGCCGCTCAGCACAATCAGCAGATTGGTCGCGACAAACACCCCGACCACTTCATTCAGCGTCAGGCCGTGCACGCTGGTGGCCAGCAGCGCGGCACCAGGCGTCGACCAGGCGGCGAGCACCGGCATCCGCGTCCACAGCGACAGGCCGAGTGACGCCAGTCCCATGCCCACGCCCAGCATCGACAGCCAGCCGCCAATCTGCGCCGGTGAGGCGCCTGCAGCCTGCGCCGCCTGGAAGATCAGCGCCGCGGTGCTGCTGTAGCCGACCAGCACGGCGATCAGGCCGGAAATCAGCATCGGAAATGAAAAAGCCGGACGAACAGTCGCAGTGGTCATGGAATCACATCCTGTTGTGCGTTATAACGCACATTGTGGCACGCACGGTATGGCGTGCACAAGTGGTACACTGCGCGCCCGCTTTTCAGGAGAATTCATGGAAAATCTGCATCAACATCTCAGCCAGGCGCTGAAGCAGCTGCGTCAGGCCAATGGCTGGAGCCTGACGCTGGCGGCGGCGCGCACTGGCGTGAGTAAAGCCATGCTCGGTCAGATTGAGCGCGGCGAGTCAAGTCCAACGATTGCCACGCTATGGAAAATCGCCACCGGCTTTAATGTGCCGTTCTCCTTTTTTGTGCAGAGCGGGGCTCAGCCGTCGGGCGATGTGGCGACCTTCAGCCAGCCCAATGCACAAATGCAGGTGAGGCCGCTGCTGCCGTATGACGCGCGTTTGCGCTTCGATCTGCTGGAAGTGACGCTGGCGGCGGGCGCGCAAAGCGATTCGTCAGCGCACGAAAGCGGAGTGATTGAGCAGGTGGTGGTGCTGGAAGGTGAGCTGTTGCTGGGCATGGCGGGCAGCTGGCGTCGCCTGCAGGCCGGAGAAGCCAGCCAGTTCGCCGCCGATCAGCCGCACAGCTATCGCAATCCGCTGGCCAGCCCGTTGCGCTTTCATAGCCTGATTCACTATTTGCAGCGCAGCTGAGCGGCGGGATGCGCAATTACAAATTGATACGAAGGCAAACTACACAGTTTACCTGCGTATTTATATACTGCGGCCTCATCAGTAAAGGAGAAGGGCGATGAGCGAGCTGATTAGCGCCGCTGCCGCGTTACGCAGCATCAATGGCAAACTGATGCGCCGCCTGCGTGAATCGGCCCCGCCGGGCGATCTTACCTGGCCGCAGGTTTCCGTGCTGGGTTATCTGGTGCGCGACGGCGCGATGACGGTGACCGAGCTGGCCGCGCGCGAAGGGGTGCGCAGCCAGTCGATGAGTGCCACGGTCGCCAGCCTGCAGACGCTGGGCCTGGTACAGGGCGTGGCCGATGCGCAGGATGGCCGCAAAACCCGTTATCAGCCTACCGCTGCCTGCCTGCAGCTCATCGCCAGCAATCGCGCCCAGCGTGACGACTGGCTGCTGCACAGCATCAGCAGCCTGCTCAGTCCGCAGGAGCAGCAAACGCTGCTGGCCGCCATTCCCTTACTGCAACGACTCGCTGACCACTAATTTGAGAGGACTCACCATGGCTGTCACCACGTTAGATGCCCAAACCGCCCTGATTGTCATCGACCTGCAGCACGGCATCGTCCGCCTGCCGGTTACGCCGCGCCATCCGGATGAAGTGATTGCACGCGCCAAGCAGCTGACGCAGGCGTTTCGCGCGAAACAGCTGCCGGTGGTGCTGGTGAACGTGGCTGGCGGCGCGCCGGGCCGCAATCAGCAGCCGCGTCACGATGCTGCTCTGCCGGCAGACTGGGCGGTGCTGGTGCCGGAAATGACACCGCAGCCGGGCGATATCAGCGTAACGAAAAAAACCTGGGGCGCGTTCCACAATACCGATCTGCACCAGCAGCTGCAGCAGCGTGGCGTAACGCAGGTGGTGGTGTGCGGCATTGCCACCAGTATTGGCGTGGAATCCACGGCGCGTCAGGCATACGAGCTGGGGTACAACGTTACGCTGGCGACTGATGCGATGAGCTGCCTGAACGCTGAAACCCACCACAACAGCATTGAGCGCATCTTCCCGCGCCTCGGCGAAACCGGTACCACTGACGAAATCCTCGCGCTGCTGAACTGATCTTTTCCCTCCAGGGCTGGTGCTGCTGGCCCTTATCTTTGCTGCTCGCTGCCGCGGGTTATTCTGCTGCGCCTCGCTTTCCCTGCCGCCGTTGAGAGTTGGTTGTAACAGCGCTGGTTACTGTCACAGTATGCACAGCAACACGATAACCAATATTTAGCCTGACTTTACGTTTTTATTAACACCAGTGAGCAGCAGGATCAGGTAGAGAAATACAGCGCTATTCTGCTGCAGGGAGGTAGGGATGCTAAAAAAATTAAACGTGCTTTATCTCATCGCCAGTCTGTTTTTTTTGGGCACCGGTATTACTTTAGGTCTGGTGCTGTCACCGTTAATTACCGCGGAAGTGAATGCCACGCAAAAGGAGGTTAATATGGTGAAACAGCAAGCACTATATAGCGGTGAGTTTGATCGCCATCAGCCGGGCAGTGATGCGCTTTACTGGGCCAGCGGCAAGGTCTATCTCAATGAAAACGTTATCGCCTTTGAGGGGGAAATTGCCCCCGGGCCACACTATAAAATTTACCTCACCAAAACTCAGGCGTTTGATCAGCATTCATTTCTGCAAATAAAGCATCAGTCGGCGTTAATTGGCGATTTAAATAACTTTGGTGATTTTATTAAATCGCTGCCGGAAGGCATCGATCCGCAGGAATATTGCGCCGTGCAAATCTGGAGTGAGCAATTTTCGAAATTTGTCGGCTCAGCGCGTTATCGCACCTGAATAAGGCACCGACGTGCGCCGGTGCCCGCTTTAGATTACTGGAAAGCGTAGCTCAGCGTCAGGCCGACGCTGTAATTACGCCCCGGTGCGGGTTCGTAATACCGGCCATTGCTCTCATTAACGATGACTGAGCCGATATAGTGGCGATCGAGCAGATTATCCACGCGGCCAAACAGATCCAGCGTCCAGTTCTGCACCAGCCATTTATAGCCGCTGTTCAGTCCCACCACCGTATACGCCGGCGCTTTGACATCATTCTGGTCGTTGGCCGCAATGTCGCTCAGGTAGCGCAGGTCGCCGCCGGCATACCAGCCTTGCTCCGGCGCGTAGGCCAGTCCGGCGTAGGCCATATTGCGCGCAATACCGGGGATGCGCTTGCCGTCACAGCTGTCGCTGCCGCAGGCGTTACTGCGGTAGCGCGCGTCGAGCAGCGTCCACGCGGCTTTCAGGTGCCAGTCATAGCCAAACTGCTGATCGAGCCCAAGTTCCAGGCCTCGGCGGCGCGTCTCACCGGCATTTTTGTAGCTGGTGCGGCCTTCGTAACTGCTGTCTGACACGATCTCGTTTTTGGTATCAGTCTGAAACAGCGCGGCGGTCAGCAGACCGTTGCCGAGGCGTTTTTTGCTGCCGAGCTCCACGGTATTGCTGGTGGCCGGCTGCAGGTTGAGATTGAGCCCGGCCTTATCCGCCGCGCGGTAGGAGAGTTCATTGAGCGTCGGCGTTTCGAAGCCGCGACCGGCGGAAACATAGGCATTCCAGCCATCATCAATCGCGTATTTGAGCGAGGCCGCAGGCAGCCAGCGGTGGTAGCGGCGATTGCCGCTGTCATCCGGATCGCTGGCGGTCACGTAATAGTCGTTAGCATCGAAATTGACCGTGCTGAAGCGCACGCCGGCGTCCAGCGACCAGCGATCGCTCAGCTGCCACGCGGTCTGCAGATAGGGATCGAGGTTCCACATCAGGTTGCGCTCGTTGCGGCGCAGATCACCCCGCACGCCGTAGTCGGTGGCACCATCACTACGGGTAAAGTTCTGATAGCCTTTGCGCTTCTCGCTCATGGTCTCATAGTCGAGGCCGCCGGTCAGGGTCACCGGCAGCGTCAACAGCGTAGCGCGGTGCGTCCAGCGCGTATCAATGCCCTGGTAGTGGCGCGCCAGTGAAATGACACCACCGGGATAGCCGGCTTTCAGCTGGGTCGCCAGCGGGATGGACTGATACTGGGTGGTTTCGCGCTCACCGGCATAGAGCATCACGCTGAGATCGTCGTTGTCGCTCATCTGGCGCTGGTAGTGCAGGCCCGCCTGGGTCTGGTCGACGGTTTTACGCGCGTTGTACAGCGTGACGTTGCTGGCCACCTGGCGCGGATTATCACGCCACTGATCCGGCGTCAGGCCGCCCGGATCCTGCGCCTCAACGTGAACGCTGTTGAACAGCAGCGTCAGGGTGCTGACATCGTCAATGCGCACGCCAAGCCTGGCATTGCCGAGGTTTTTCTGCGCGGCGCTGTGGTCACGATAGCCGTGCGTGGTGAAGCGCGAAGCCGACACCGTATAGTCAACATCGCCGGCATGGCTGCCATCACCGGTGGCACCGCTCGCTTTCACGCTGTTGCGCCAGCTACCGTAGCTGCCGTACCAGCTGCTGGCTTCCAGCGTGGTCGGCTGCTGGCCGCGCTCGGTTTCCACGTTGATGACGCCGCCCGATGCGTTGCCGTACAGCGCGGAGAACGGGCCGCGCAGCACTTCCACGCGTTCGATGGAACCGATATCGATATTCGAGGTTTGCCCCTGGCCATCCGGCATGCTGGCCGGAATGCCGTCGACGTACATTCTGATGCCACGCACGCCGAAGGTGGAACGCGAGCCAAAGCCGCGCACCGAAATCTGCAGGTCCTGCGCATAATTTTGTCTGTTTTGAATTTGCAGACCGGGCACGCTGGTGAGGTTTTCAGACAGGTTAACGCGCGGTGCGGCGTGGCGCATATCGTCGCCGCTGACAACGCTGACCGCCGCCGGGGTATCCAGCTCGGAGAGCCCACTGGCCGCGGGCGCGGCGCTTACCACCAGGGTATTGCTGGCATTGTCCGCCGCCAATAGCGGCAGCGGCAGGAGTGCAGGCAGCATCAGCAACGGCGCCTGTCGCAAAAGAGCAATTTTCATTTTAATAACCGTAAAAGACGTGAAATGAACCAATCGGGACATTTATCGCGCGTATGTTAATCGTTTTAGCGCGGGTTTGAAAAGCGTTAATAGTAGGGCAGAACCCTGTTAAGTGTGGCGTGAAAAATGTCCTTTCACCGCACCTCTGGCCTGGCTGTTAGCCCCAATTTCTGTCAGTGTGATCGTTTTGCCTGCGGTAAGAAGAAGGAGAAAACATGAGTCAGCAACCTGTAGTGGCGGTACTGGGATTAGGCGCGATGGGACACGCATTTGCCGCCAATCTGTTGAAGAAGGGCTTTACCGTGCGCGGCTGGAACCGCACCCGTGCCAAAGGTGAAGATCTGGTGGCCGCAGGCCTGACGCTGAGCGACAGCGCCGCGCAGGCTGTGGAAGGCGCAGACGTGGTGATTGCCATGCTGGCGGACGGCGCTACCACGCGCGCCACGCTTAACCAGGTGCAGAACGCACTGCAGCAGGGGGCTACCGTGGCGCAGATGGGCACCATCGGTGTTGAAGCGACCGACGCGCTGATCGCCGGGCTGGCGGCCGCACGGCCAGACGTGGTGTTTATTGATGCGCCGGTCTCCGGTACCAAAGCGCCGGCTGAAAACGCGCAGATTCTGGTGATGGCCAGCGGCGACCGGCAGCGCGCCCAGGCGGCGGAGCAGGTGTTCGCCGCGATTGGTAAAGGGACGCAGTGGCTGGGGGCCGCCGGTGCCAGCTCGCGCATGAAGCTGGTGGTGAATAGCTGGCTGATTGGCCTGATGCAGAGTCTTGCCGAAAGCACCCGGCTGGCAGAGCAGTTTGGTTTCACTACCGACGATCTCTGGCAGGTGCTGGAAGGCGGTCCGCTGGCAGCGCCGTACGCCAAAATGAAACTCGGCATGATTGCCAGCGGCGACTTTACGCCGCAGATGCATCTGATCTGGGCGCTGAAGGATGCGCGGCTGGCGCTGGACGCGGCCGGCGACACCTCGCTGCCGGCGCTGGAAAACATCGTCGATGTCTGGCAGCAGGCGGTCGATGCCGGTTACGGCGAGCAGGATCTGGCGGCGGTTTATCAGTACCTGAAACGCTAAATGAGTCAGCGGCTCGACTTTGACTTCTCGCAGCGTCCGCTGGTGCCGTATGCGCATGATTACGCGCACGGCGATGCGGAGCCGTGGCACTATCACCACTGCGCGCAGCTGATACATACTTTGAGCGGCGTGGTGAAAGTGGAAACGCAACACGGCAGCTGGATTGTGCCGCCCAGCCGCGGCGTGTGGCTGCCGGCCGGCACGCGTCATGCGCTGCACATCGTTGGCAGCGTGGCGGCGCGCACGCTGTTTGTCGATCCGCTGGCGCGCGCCGATCTGCCCGCCAGCTGTCAGGTGGTGCAGATATCGCCGCTGCTGCGGGAGCTGATTGTCAGCGCGCTCACGCTGCCGGAGCATTACGCGTCTGGCAGTCGCGCCGAGCGCATTTACGAGCTGATTCTCGATGAAATTCGCGTGATGGACGTGCTGCCGTTTGGCCTGCCACTGCCACACAGCGACCGGCTGCTGGCGCTGTGCCAGCAGATTCAGCAGGCGCCGGGCGAGAGCTGGACGCTGGCGCGCGCGGCGGCGCAGCTGTGTGTGGCGGAACGCACGCTGGCGCGCCATTTCAGTCGCGAAACCGGTTTGCAGTTTAGCGACTGGCTGCGGCGTGCCCGGCTGAGCGTGGCGCTGACCCGGCTGGCACAGGGCGATACGGTGCTGGCCGTGGCGCTCGACCTCGGTTATGACAGCCCGAGCGCCTTCAGCGCCATGTTTCGTCGCGTGCTGGGCGTTACGCCAGCGAACTATTTTCCGGCGGCAGAAAAGCGCCCGCCGCGTTAAGCAATGCCTGCAGCGAGGCGCGCGTTACGTCATTATCAATACCCACGCCCCACGCACGCTCGCCATGGGGCGTGATGCAGCTGATATAGCACACCGAACGGCTGTCGCTGCGTTTGCCCAGCGTGTGTTCATGGTAATCCTCAATGGTTACGGCCAGATCGAAGCGCTGACGCAGCGCGGCCACCGCCGCTGACAGCAGACCGTTGCCGCGCCCTTCCAGGGTCAGCTGCTGCGGACCCTGCTGCAGGCGCGCTTTAATCCGCGTCTCGCCCTGATCATCGCTATGGCTCTCCGCCTGCAGCAGGCGACACCGCGGCTGTTGCAGGCCGTACTGCTGACAGAACAGCTGCCACAGCGCGTGGTGCGTCATCTCCTGGCCGTGAGCATCAGTCTGCTGCTGCACGCAGCGGCTGAAATCCTGCTGCAGGCCGCGCGGCAGTTGCAGGCCGTGATTTTGTTCCAGCAGCCAGGCGGCACCGCCTTTACCGGACTGGCTATTCACGCGGATCACCGCTTCATAGCTGCAGCCGATGTCCAGCGGATCGAGCGGCAGGTAGGGCATTTGCCATACCACTTCATTACGCGCGCTGCGTTCGGCAAAGCCTTTGCGAATGGCATCCTGATGCGAGCCGGAGAAGGCGGTAAACACCAGTTCGCCGGCGTAAGGATGGCGCGGATGGACCGGCAGCTGGTTACAGCGCGTCACCACTTCCAGCACCTCGCGCATATCGCTAAAGTCCAGCTCAGGCGTCACGCCCTGGGTATAGAGATTCAGCGCCAGTGTCACCAGATCGACGTTGCCGGTGCGCTCGCCGTTACCAAACAGACAGCCTTCAACGCGATCGGCCCCGGCCAGCAGCGCCAGCTCGGCGCAGGCGATGCCGGTGCCGCGATCGTTATGCGGATGGACGCTGATGGCCACCTGCGAGCGCTGGCTGAAGTGGCGACAGAAATACTCGATCTGGTCGGCATAGACGTTGGGCGTGTTGACTTCCACCGTGGCGGGCAGGTTGATGATCATCGGCCGCTGCGGTCCCGGCTGCCAGATGGCGGCGACCGCTTCACAGATTTCCAGCGCGAATTCCGGCTCGGTAAAGCAGAAGGTTTCCGGCGAGTACTGAAAGGTCCAGCGTGTGGCGGGCTGCGCCGCACAGCGTGCGCGGATTTGCCGCGCGGCGGCGCAGGCCAGCTCGACGATCTCAGCTTTGCTCTGGCGAAATACGCGCTCACGGAACAGCGGGGCGGTGGCGTTATACAGATGGACAATCGCCTGCGGCGCGTCACGCAGTGCTGCAAAGGTGCGATCGATTAAATCGCCGCGCGCCTGGGTTAATACCTGAATAGTGACGTCGTGAGGGATGTGCTGCTGTTCAATCAGCAGGCGCACAAAGTCAAAATCGGTTTGCGAGGCGGCGGGAAACGCTACTTCAATCTCTTTAAAGCCGCAGCGCAGCAGCAGTTGCCAGAATGCTAATTTGCGCGCGCTGTCCATCGGCGTAGCCAGCGCCTGATTGCCATCGCGCAAATCGGTTGAGAGCCAGCGTGGCGTGCGGGTGATCTGGCGTGACGGCCACTGGCGATCCGCCAGATTGATGACAGGCCACGGGCGATATTTTTCAGCAGGTTGAGTCAGCATGAGGGTCTCCTTGAGGTCTGCCTGTAGTCTGCAGTAACCTGCCGGACGCGGCTCACGCATAGCTGACAACCCGGCGTGCAAAACTGACAGCTGCCGCAGCGATACCCGTCAGTTAAACCCTACTGTGCTTCGATGCCGTGTTTTTTCATCATCGCGCGCAGCTGATGATAAGTGACGCGCAACAGTTCAGCGGCGCGGCGCTGGTTGTATCGCGCCTGTTGCAGACTGGCTTCGACCAGGGCGCACTCCTGCTGGTTTTGCCACTGGCGTAAATCCAGCGGCAGCGCCGGCAGGGCGTTTTCACGCTGTTCTGCTGCTGGCTCTGTTATCGCAGGAGCGCTGCGTGGCGCAAACGGATTGATGATGATGGTGTCGAGCGCCTGTTCGGTGCTGTGATGACGGTACACCGAGCGCTCCACCACGTTTTTCAGTTCACGCACATTGCCCGGCCAGCTGTGCTGCAACAGGGTGAGCTGAGCGCGCTCGCTAAAGCCGGGAAACAGCGCCAGGCCCAGCTCGCGGCACATCTGAATGGCAAAATGCTCGGCCATCACCAGGATATCGTTGCGGCGCTCGCGCAGCGGCGGCAGTTGGACAACATCGAACGCCAGGCGATCGAGCAGGTCGGCGCGAAAACGGCCGGCGGCGGCCAGCGCGGGCAAATCCTCGTTGGTGGCGCACACCAGCCGCACGTTAACCTGCAGCGACTGATTGCCGCCAACGCGTTCCAGCTGGCCATACTCAATCACGCGCAGCAGTTTCTCCTGCACCAGCATCGGCGCAGTGGCAAGCTCATCCAGAAACAGCGTGCCACCATCGGCGCGCTCAAAGCGGCCAAGGTGGCGCTTCTGGGCACCGGTAAAGGCGCCGGCTTCATGGCCGAACAGCTCGGAATCCAGCAGGTTTTCATTCAGCGCGGCACAGTTGAGTGAAATAAACGGCCCCTGCCAGCGGTCGGAAAGGTAGTGCAGGCGGCTGGCGATCAGCTCTTTACCGGTACCGCGTTCGCCAGTCACCAGCACCGGTTTTTCCAGCGGTGCCAGTTTCGATACCTGTTCCAGCACCTCTAAAAAGTTATTCGACTCGCCCAGCAGATTGTCTTTACCGTTTGCCATGATGAAATTCACCACTGATTAATTAATTTCACTACCTTAACGGATTGCGCCGCGCGTGTAAAACAGCCAAACCCAGTAAAATCAGCCTGTTAAAAACTGGCACGCATTTTGTATTAGTCATGAGCGTAAAGACATGACAACCAGAGGAACATCATTATGGGTATTTTTTCTCGTTTCGCCGATATCGTGAACGCTAACATCAACTCGCTGCTGGAGCGTGCCGAAGATCCGCAGAAACTGGTACGCCTGATGATTCAGGAAATGGAAGACACGCTGGTGGAAGTACGTTCCACCTCGGCCCGCGCGCTGGCAGAAAAGAAACAGCTGCTGCGCCGTATTGAGCAGGCCGAAATTCAGCAGGCCGAATGGCAGGAAAAAGCTGAGCTGGCGCTGAGTAAAGAGAAAGAAGATTTAGCCCGTTCGGCGCTGATTGAGAAACAGAAGCTGACCGACCTGATCGCCGCGCTGCAGCAGGAAGCCAGCCACGTTGAAGAGACGCTGGATCGCATGAAAGGCGAGATCGGCGAGCTGGAGAAAAAACTCAGCGAAACCCGCGCCCGCCAGCAGGCCCTGACGCTGCGTCACCAGGCGGCTTCATCGTCACGCGATGTGCGTCGTCAGCTCGACAGCGGCAAGCTGGATGAGGCAATGGCACGCTTTGAATCGTTTGAACGTCGCATCGATCACATGGAAGCAGAAGCGGAAAGCCAGCGCTTCGGTAAAAGCAAAACGCTGGACCAGCAGTTTGCCGACCTGAAAGCCGATGACGAAATCAGCCAGCAACTGGCTGCGCTGAAAGCCAAAATGAACCGCAGCGAGTGATCGCCCCGGGCCTGCTAACGGGCCCGGATTGCCGGGTGTACTGAAAAAGGAGAGTCAATGAGCGCACTATTTCTGGCCATACCGTTAACGATCTTCGTGCTGTTTGTGGCACCGATCTGGTTATGGCTGCACTACAGCAACAAACGCAACGGCGGGGCGCTTTCGTCCGGTGACCTGCAGCGCCTGCAGCAGCTTACGCAGGAAGCGCGCCGCATGCGTGACCGGGTCGAGGCGCTGGAAGCGATCCTCGATGCCGAACACCCAAACTGGAGGCAGCCATGATGAACGGACGCAAACTGTGGCGTATTCCGCAGCAGGGCAAAGTGCGCGGCGTGTGTGCCGGGCTGGCCGAGTACCTGGATATTCCGGTGCGGCTGCTGCGTGTGATTGTGGTGCTGTCACTGTTTTTCGGTCTGTTTATGATCACCGTGACCGCCTATTTTATCCTTGGCTACGTGCTGGATGAAAAACCGCTGGACGCACCCTCTGAGCGCACACCAACAGCGCGCGAACTGCTGGATGAGCTGGAGAACACGCTCACCGCGGATGAGCGTAACGTACGCGATATTGAGCGTTACGTGACCTCAGAAACCTTCAGCGTACGCAGCCGTTTCCGCCAGATTTAATCCCTGTCGCGGGCCCGTCAGCGGGTCCGCTGCTCTAAGAGAGGCGCTATGCATACGCAACGTTTAACTGCTCTGCGCCGCCGCGCAACGCCTGCGTTGAAGTCGGCGGGAAAATTCATCATCATCAGTGCAGTAACCTATGCGCCCGGCGGCCTGGCCGGCTGGGCAGTGAAATCGGTGGCGCGCCGTCCGCTGCGCCTGTTGCTGGCGGCCGCCCTGGAACCGTTGCTGAGTAAGGCGTTTAACCGCCTGTCGGCACGTTTCATCAGGGAGAGCGATGAAAAGACTGCAAAATGAGTTGATGGGGCTGATGAACCGCGGCGTGGATCGTCATCTGCGCCTCGCCGTCACCGGCCTGAGCCGCAGCGGCAAAACCGCCTTTATCACCTCGCTGGTTAACCAACTGCTCAATGTCCACAGCGGCGCGCGTCTGCCGCTGTTTTCCGTGGTGCGCGAAGAGCGGCTGCTGGGCGTGAAGCGCGTACCCCAGCGAGAGCTGGGTACGCCGCGCTTTACCTATGACGAAGGGCTGGCCCAGCTGTACGGCACACCGCCGATGTGGCCGACCCCGACGCGCGGCGTCAGCGAGATGCGCCTGGCGCTGCGCTACCGGCCGGATCAGTCTCTGCTGCGCCATTTCAAAGATACCGCCACCCTTTACCTCGAAATTGTCGATTATCCCGGCGAGTGGCTGCTCGATCTGCCGATGCTGGCGCAGGATTATCTCAGCTGGTCACGCCAGATGGTCGGCCTGCTGCAGGGCGATCGTCAGCAGTGGGCCGCGCGCTGGCACAGCCTGAGCGCCGATCTTGACCCGTTCGCGCCCGCCGATGAAAACCGCCTGGCGGAGATCGCCGCCGCCTGGACCGACTACCTGCATCAGTGCAAAACCGAAGGATTGCACTTCATCCAGCCGGGACGTTTTGTGTTGCCGGGTGACATGGCTGGCGCGCCGGCACTGCAGTTTTTCCCGTGGCCCAACGTCGATGAACAGCAGGCCGGCAAGCTGCTGCAGGCACCGGCCGGCAGCAATTTCGCCATGCTGCAGCAGCGTTTCCACTACTACTGTCAGCATGTGGTGAAAGGGTTTTATAAAAATCACTTCCTGCGCTTCGATCGCCAGATCGTGCTGGTCGATTGCCTGCAGCCGCTCAACAGTGGACCGCAGGCGTTCAATGATATGCGGCTGGCGCTGACCCAGCTGATGCAAAGTTTTCACTATGGCCAGCGCACGCTGTTCCGTCGTCTGTTCTCGCCGGTCATCGATAAGTTGCTGTTTGCCGCCACCAAGGCCGATCACATCACCGCCGATCAGCACGCCAATATGGTGTCGCTGCTGCAGCAGCTGGTGCAGGACGCGTGGCAGAACGCCGCGTTTGAAGGCATCAGCATGGATTGTCTGGGGCTGGCGTCAGTGCAGGCGACCGAGAGCGGGCTGGTGGATCATCGCGGAGAAAAATTACCGGCGCTGCGCGGTCATCGCCTCGCCGACGGTGAACCGCTGACCTTTTACCCGGGCGAAGTACCGCCGCGCCTGCCGGGCAACAGCTTCTGGCAGCAGCAGGGGTTTCAGTTTGAACAGTTCCGGCCGCAGCAGCTGGATGTCGACCGGCCGTTGCCGCATATCCGCATGGATGCTGCGCTGGAATTTTTACTGGGAGATAAATTGCGATGAGCGATGAAACGCCACTCAAACCACGGATAGATTTTGCCCGCCCGTTGCAGGAGCCTGTGGAGCCGACCCTGCGCGCGGCACACACCTTTAGCAGCGACGCGCAACAGGGGTTTCTGGTGACGCCTGACGCGGAGCCGCTGGAAGAGGGCGCCGGCGAGAAAGTAGTGGAAGCCGCGCTGCGGCCGAAGCGCAGCCTGTGGCGCAAAATGGTGGGCGTCGGGCTGGGTATCTTTGGCATCAGCGTGGTGGCGCAGGGCGTCCAGTGGCTGCACGATGCCTGGCTGACGCGCGACTGGTTTGCACTGGGCAGCGGTGTAGCCGGTGGGCTGATTGTCGCCGCCGGCGCGGGCGCGCTGATTGGCGAATGGCGTCGGCTGTATCGTCTGCGTCAGCGGGCGGAAGAGCGTGACGTGGGCCGTGAACTGCTGAACAGCCACGGCATTGGCAAAGGCCGGGCGTTCTGTGAAAAGCTGGCGCGCCAGGCGCAGCTGGATCAGGCGCATCCGGCACTGCAGCGCTGGCATGCGGCACTGCACGAAACCCATAACGACCGCGAAATTGTCACGCTGTATGCCCAGCTGGTGCAGCCGGTGCTGGACCGTCAGGCGCGGCGCGAAATCAGCCGCCACGCGGCAGAATCGACGCTGATGATTGCCGTCAGCCCGCTGGCGCTGGTGGACATGGCGTTTATCGCCTGGCGCAACCTGCGGCTGGTGAACCGTATCGCGGCCATCTACGGTATTGAACTCGGCTACTTCAGTCGCATCCGGCTGTTCCGGCTGGTATTACTGAATATGGCGTTTGCCGGTGCGTCAGAGCTGGTGCGCGAAGTGGGTATGGACTGGATGTCGCAGGACATCGCCGCCCGTCTCTCGGCGCGTGCGGCGCAGGGCATCGGTGCCGGGCTGCTCACCGCCCGACTGGGGATCAAAGCGATGGAATTATGCCGTCCGCTGCCGTGGCTGGCGGAGGACAAACCGCGGCTCGGCGATTTCCGCCGTGAACTGGTGGGACAGCTTAAAGAATCGCTGGCCAAAAGCGGTGATAAAGCAGGTCAGGCTGCTAAATAATCTCACCATGTCTGCCTTTCACGCTGCCGATGGCGTGAAAGGTGAAATTATCTGTGCTCAGAGCGATTTCTGGCGGGATTATTGTTGGTTGTTCCGCTACACTTCTCTTCGTCACCTGCCTCAGAGTGTCAACTTTTCATGACAGAACCCTTCTGAGGCGCTGCAAGTTAGCGTATTATCTCTAAAATCAAAACCTGACTAAGGCTCATCGCAATGCGTTTGGAAGTTTTCTGCCAGGACCGTATCGGTCTGGCGCGCGAGCTACTCGACCTGCTGGTTGCCCGTAATATTGACCTGCGCGGCATTGAAATTGCCTCGCTGGGCCGCATCTACCTCAACTTTTCTGCGCTGGAATTTGACGCATTCAGCAACCTGATGGCGGAGATTCGCCGTACACCGGGCGTGACAGACGTTCGCACCGTGTCTTTCATGCCGTCTGAACGTGAACATCGCGCGCTGAGCGCGCTGCTGGTGGCGATGCCCGAGCCGGTGTTCTCCCTCGACCTGAAAGGTAAAGTCGAACTGGCGAATCCGGCGGCGCAGAACCTGTTTAACCTTGACGAACAGAAGATTCGTAACCAGAACGCCGGCACGCTGATTGCCGGCTTTAATTTCCAGCGCTGGCTGGAGAGTGAACGTGTTGACGCGCAGGCGCAGCATGTGGTCATCCAGGGGCGTGATTTCCTCATGGAAGCGCGCCCGATCTATCTGGCGCAGGAAGATGAGCAGAACGACCAGCCGGTAGGCGCGATGATCACCCTGAAATCCACTGCACGCATGGGGCGGCAGTTGCAGAACCTCAGCGTCACCGATGACTCCGAATTTGATCACATCGTGGCGGTAACGCCGAAAATGCGTCAGGTGATCGACCAGGCGCGCAAGCTGGCGATGCACGATGCGCCGCTGCTGATTGTCGGCGACACCGGCACCGGTAAAGATATGCTGGCGCGCGCCTGCCATCTGCGCAGCGCACGCGGTAAAAAACCGTTCCTGGCGCTCAACTGCGGCTCGATCCCGGATGACGTCGCTGAGAGCGAGCTGTTTGGTCACGCGGCGGGCGCGTATCCCAACGCGCTGGAAGGCAAGAAGGGCTTTTTTGAGCAGGCGAACGGCGGCTCGGTGCTGCTGGATGAAATCGGCGAGATGTCGCCGCGCATGCAGACCAAACTGCTGCGCTTCCTGAACGATGGCACCTTCCGCCGCGTCGGCGAGGATCATGAAGTGCATGTGGATGTGCGCGTGATCTGCGCCACGCAAAAGAATCTGATTGAGCTGGTGCAGCGCGGTGAGTTCCGCGAAGACCTGTTCTATCGTCTGAATGTGCTGACGCTGAATCTGCCGCCGCTGCGCGAACGTCCGCTGGATATTCTGCCGCTTACCGAAATGTTTGTGGCGCGCTTCGCCGATGAGCAGGGACTGCCGCGCCCGCGTTTGTCACCGCAGCTGACGCCGTTCCTGACACGCTATAACTGGCCGGGCAACGTGCGCCAGTTGAAAAATGCGCTGTATCGCGCGCTCACGCAGCTGGAAGGTTATGAACTGCGCCCGCAGGATATCGTGCTGCCGGAGCAGGCGCTGGATGTGTCGCTGGGCGAAGAGGCAATGGAAGGGTCGCTGGATGAAATCACCAGCCGTTTTGAGCGTTCAGTGCTGACTCGTCTCTATCTGTCGTATCCCAGCACGCGTAAACTGGCGAAACGTCTTGGGGTGTCACACACCGCGATCGCCAACAAGCTGCGCGAATATGGCCTCGGTCAGAAACGCAGCGAAGGCGAATAATCCGCGTTCTGCATCAACAAGCCGTCTGTGACAGACGGCTTTTTTATCAGCAATAGCCTTACTTCAGCGCGGCCAGTGCCGCTTCATAGTTTGGCTCTTCGGTGATTTCATTCACCAGCTCGCTGTACAGCACCTTGTCGTTCTCATCCAGCACCACCACCGCGCGGGCAGTCAGGCCTTTCAGCGGGCCATCGGCGATCGCGACGCCGTAATTTTCAATAAATTCTGCACCGCGCAGCGTAGACAGCGTCACTACGTTGTTGACGTTCTCGGCGCCGCAGAAGCGCGACTGCGCAAACGGCAGATCGGCAGAGATGCACAGCACCACGGTGTTGTCAGCTTCGCCAGAACGCTCGTTGAATTTGCGCACCGACGCGGCGCACACGCCGGTATCAATGCTTGGGAAAATGTTCAGAACTTTGCGTTTGCCTGCATACTGAGAAAGGGACACATCACTGAGATCTTTCGCTACCAGGTTGAACGGTTTTGCCTGCTCGCCAGCCTGCGGGAAGTGGCCGGCAACCGGCACCGGATTGCCCTGAAAGTGAACATTCTGCGACATACAATTTCCTTTTAACGATGAAAAATCTGGCGTTAACCCCACCAGAACAGGTATAGCGTTTGTTTATGACATAAATTTTAAGGGTTTACGAGCCTAATTCAACGTGGAGCTGCACCAGCACGTTATGACGTCATGGATTTGAGGAGTCAGTATGAGAACAGTGAAAAGTTATCCGGAAGCCTGGCCGCTGCACTCGCCGTTTGTGATTTCGCGCGGCAGCCGCACCGAGGCGCACGTGGTGGTGGTGGAGATTGAGCAGGATGGCCTCAAAGGGATTGGCGAGGCCACGCCCTATGCGCGCTATGGCGAAAGTGAGGCTTCGGTGCTGCAGCAGATTGCTTCACAGCTCGGTGCGTTACAAAACGGCATGACGCGTGCGGCGCTGCAACAGGCGTTGCCGGCCGGTGCCGCGCGCAACGCGATTGATTGCGCGCTGTGGGATCTGGAGCGCCAGCAGCAGCGCACCAGCCTGGCGGCGCTCTGTGAGGCGGTGCCGGCACAGGAGATCGTCACGGCGCATACCGTCAGCATCGATACGCCAGAAGCGATGGCCAGCAGCGCGCTGGCGCTGTGGCAGCACGGCGCGCGCCTGCTGAAAATTAAGCTGGATAACCATCTGATCAGCGAACGGCTGGTGGCGATCCGCAGTGCGGTGCCGGACGCCACGCTGATCGTCGATGCCAATGAATCCTGGCAGGCAGAAGGGCTGGCGGCGCGCTGCCAGCTGCTGGCGGATTTGCAGGTGGCGATGCTGGAGCAGCCGCTGCCTGCCGCGCAGGATGCGGCGCTGGCCCATTTTATCCATCCGCTACCGATCTGTGCGGATGAGAGCTGCCACACGCGCGACAGTCTGGCAGCCCTGCACGGGCGCTACGACATGGTGAATATCAAACTGGATAAAACCGGTGGGCTGACCGAAGCGCTGGCGCTGGCCACGGCCGCGCGCGCGCAGGGATTTGCCATCATGCTGGGCTGTATGTTGTGTACCTCGCGCGCCATTCGTGCCGCGCTACCGTTAACGCCGCAGGCCACGTTTGCTGATCTCGACGGTCCGACGTGGCTGGCGGCCGATGTGGAACCGTCGCTGCACTTCTCGCACGGCGTGCTTAAGACGACGGCTGCCAGCGCAGCAGGTTGATCATCGCATCGAGATACACCTCGGTGGCTTCGTCCACCGAGATGGCGGGCATTTCGGCGGTGATGCAGGGCAGACTGAGATCGGCGCACCAGCTGCCAAACGAGCCCGGCGTGGCGTAGCCGACGCTGCTCACCACCGGCAGACCGGTTTGTTCCGCCAGCCAGCTGGCCAGCGGGCTGTGGTGCGGATCATCAATACAGGCCAGCGGTTCGTGCCAGGAGACGACCCAGCGCGGTCGGATACGATGAATCAGCTGGCACAGTGCGGCGGTTTCCGGCTCTGACGCCGGCGCGTTTCCGGTTGAGAGCAGCACATCGCGCGCGTCGGCCATGCTGTTCCAGCGATAGACAGTATCGCCCGCTTGCCAGTTGGCGGCAGGGAAGTTGCGGTTGAGATCGACACCGTTGACATTGGCGCGCAGCCCGAGCTGGCAGCCGTCCGGATTGACCGCCAGAATCACATGATGACGCCGCAGCGTGTCCGGCAGCGTGCGCATGGCGGCAGAGAGCGTGGCCACCGCCGCGTTTTCATCGCCGTGGGTGCCGGCAATAATCAGTCCGCTGTCCTCGTCGGCCGCTGGTGCCGGAAACCACAGCAGCGGCGCACCCAGCACCGAATGTCCATATTGTTGCCAGACGGCGTCCAGCTTACCGCGCAGCGGGCGCGGGTGGTGTGTCGACATAACCTTCCTCTCTGTCATGCATCGCGTTCAGCCGCAAAAATTGTGAGCTGCAATCCAGCCTCAACATAACGGTAAACAGCAGACGGGGAAATAGCTATTTATCAATCAGCGATTTGCGATAAAGTGCGAAAAGTTGCTGGCGACGCATTGGTTTGGCCGTCGCCCTTTTTTCGGGTCAAGGAGTCGTGATGAAACTAACTTTCCGCACCACGCTGGCCGCGCTCATCATCAGCAGCGCTCTCTCATCCGCCTATGCCGCCAGTGTGCCAGCCGGGGCGCAACTGGCCAGCAGCCAGGAAATCGTCCGCCATATTAAAGATGAACCGGCCTCGCTTGATCCGCTCAAAGCGGTCGGTCTCCCGGAGATTCAGGTGCTGCGCGATCTGTTTGAAGGGCTGACCAGCCAGGACGCGCAGGGCAAAATCGTGCCGGGCGTTGCGCAGAGCTGGAGCAGCAATGACAACAAAACCTGGCTGTTTACGCTGCGCAAAGATGCGCGCTGGTCCAGCGGTGAACCGGTGACCGCACAGGATTTTGTCTATAGCTGGCAACGTTTGGTCGATCCCAAAAATAGCTCGCCTTTCGCCTGGTTTGCCGCGCTGAGCGGCATTGAGAATGCTGAAGCCATCACCAAAGGGCAGATGAGCCCGGACAAGCTGGGCGTGGTGGCGACCGATGAAACGCATCTTAAGGTGACATTGTCACGTCCACTGCCGTGGTTCCCCAGCATGGTGGCTAACGTGGCGATGTTCCCGGTGCCGCAAAAGGTCATCGCGCAAAACGGCGATGGCTGGACTGTGCCGGGTAAGCTGGTGGGCAACGGCGCTTATCAATTGCAGGAGCGCGTAGTTAACGAAAAGATTGTGCTGGTGCGTAACCCGCACTACTGGGATAACGCCCATTCGGTGCTGACGAAAGTGACCTTTATTCCCATCAATGAAGAATCCAGCGCCACCAAGCGTTACCGCGCCGGGGACATCGATATCACGGAATCCTTCCCGAAAAATATGTACGGCCTGCTGAAAAAAGAGTTGCCGGGGCAGGTGTATACGCCGGATCAGCTTGGCACCTACTATTACGCGTTTAATACCCAGAAAGGGCCGACGGCGGATGTGCGGGTGCGTAAGGCGCTGTCATGGAGCATTGACCGCCGCATTATCGCGGAAAAAGTGCTGGGCACCGGCGAGAAACCGGCCTGGCACTTCACACCGGACGTCACCGCCGGCTTTACGCCGCAGCAGAGCTATCTGCAGCAGCACAGCCAGCAGGAACTGAATGCGCAGGCCAAAGCCCTGCTGACCGCCGCCGGTTACGGCCCGGCTAAACCGCTGCACCTGACGCTGCTGTATAACACTTCTGAAAGTCACCAGAAAATTGCGATTGCGGTGGCCTCCATGTGGAAAAAGAATCTCGGCGTTGACGTGACATTGCAGAACCAGGAGTGGAAAACCTATATCGACAGCCGCAACAGCGGTAATTTCGATGTGATTCGCGCTTCCTGGGTAGGCGATTACAATGAACCATCAACCTTCCTCAGCCTGCTGACCGCCAGCCACAGCGGCAATATTTCCCGCTTCAGTAACGCGGAATATGATGCGGTGTTGAGTAAAGCCAGCAATGAAACCAGCGTGGCGGCGCGCAATGCTGATTACAACAAAGCCGAGCAGATCATCGCTGACCAGGCGCCGATTGCACCGATCTACCAGTACACCAACGGGCGGCTGATCAAGCCATGGGTTAAGGGCTATCCTATCACCAATCCGGAAGACGTTGCCTACAGCCGGGAATTGTGGATTGAGAAGCACTGACGCTGAACCGCCACGGAGGGCGGTAAACGGCCCGGTTGCGCTGTCATTTTTACTCACACCCTGGTAATTGCAACTGTCCCGCGCCGCGCTAGACTGTATCGTATTGTTTTTGCTAGTGAGGCGAGTACGTGAACGTCATTGAAGGAAAAGCGCTGCAGGTGTCGGATGCGATTGTCGCCTGCCAGTTCGACGGCAAGGGTGGCGTTATCGCCATTGAAGATAAAGATGTCATCAACTGCGAGCGTCACTGCTGGCTACACCTGAACTATACCCAGCGGCAAAGCGCCGACTGGTTGCAGCACACGCCGCTGATCCCAGATGCGGTGCGGGATGCGCTGGCCGGTGACAGCATGCGACCGCGCGTGACGCGTCTCGGTGACGGCTTTATGATCGTGCTGCGCAGCGTGAATCATAACGCCGATTCGCGCCCGGACCAGCTGGTGGCGATGCGGGTATTTATCAATGACAAGCTGATTGTTTCTACCCGCCGTCGCAAAGTGTATGCCATCGATGAAGTGCTGACCGATCTGCAAAATGGCAACGGCCCGGTGGACGGCGGCAGCTGGCTGGTGGACGTCTGCGATGCGCTCACCGATCACGCCAGCGAATTCATTGAAGAGATGCACGATAAAATTATCGCGCTGGAAGATGCGCTGATGGACCAGCAGGTCCCGGCGCGCGGTGAGCTGGCGCTGCTGCGTAAACAGCTGATCGTGATGCGCCGCTATATGGCGCCGCAGCGTGATGTCTATGCGCGGCTGGCAAGCGAGAAACTGCCGTGGATGAGCGATGACGATCGCCGCCGCATGCAGGATGTCGCGGACCGGCTGGGGCGCGGGCTGGATGATCTCAATGCGGGTGTGGCGCGTACCGGTATTCTGGCGGATGAAGTGGCGTCGCTGCTGGCGGAATCCATGAACCGCCGCACTTACACCATGTCGCTGATGGCGATGATTTTCCTGCCTGCCACGTTTCTCACCGGGCTGTTTGGCGTCAATCTCGGTGGCATTCCCGGTGGCAGCTGGCCGCACGGCTTTACCATGTTCTGCGGGTTGTTACTGGTGATGGTGCTGGGGGTCGCGCTGTGGCTGAAACGCCGCAACTGGCTGTGATGTTACTACGGGGTTATCAGCAGGTCATGAACAGGTAATTGTGGCGGTGCAGGGGAGAAAAGCGGAAAAAACCTGATCGACATCAATAAGCGCATAGCCCAACCGGGGCAAACTCTCTCCCGCAGGTGAATGCAACGTCAAGCGATGGGCGTTGCGCTCCATATTGTCTTACTTCCTTTTTTTGAATTACTGCATAGCACATTTGATTCGTACGACGCCGGCTTATCCGCCGGCTTTTTTTTTGCCGTTTGGCTTGCTGCCGCATCCTTTCCTATGCTTAACAGACATTCAGCGAACAGGAGAACGGCATGCGCATGATTCACGCCAGCGAACCTATCCCGACCGATCCGCCACCGATTCCCGAACCCGTGCCGCAACCGCAGCCCATTCCCGAGCCTGAGCCGCCGCACGATCCTGAATTTCCGCCGATTAGCGATCCTCCACCGCACCGCTAATAAAAAAGGCGCGTTGCCGGAGCGACGCGCCTTCATGCTGCAAAGTCACCGCGTTATTTAATTTCCAGCACGTCGAGGCGAGCGCTCAGGTCCGGCTGATCATCCTCGTCAGCCTGCCAGCCGACCGGCTGCGCTGGCAGCGATTCGCGATCGAAACCAATGTCCCCGCCGTCAACCACCGCATCACCATGCTTAATGCCTTTAAAATCAAACAGATTAATATCAGCCATATGTGATGGCACGATGTTCTGCATGGCGCTGAACATGGTTTCAATGCGGCCCGGATAGCGCTTGTCCCAGTCACGCAGCATATCGGCAACCACCTGGCGCTGCAGGTTCGGCTGTGAACCACACAGGTTGCACGGAATGATAGGGTACTGGCGCGCTTCGGCAAACCGTACGATATCTTTTTCGCGGCAGTAGGCCAGCGGGCGAATCACGATATGTTTACCGTCGTCGCTCATCAGTTTTGGCGGCATGCCTTTCATCTTGCCGCCGTAAAACATGTTGAGGAACAGCGTCTGCAGGATGTCATCGCGGTGGTGACCTAAGGCAATCTTGGTGCAGCCCAGTTCAGTGGCGGTACGGTAAAGAATACCGCGACGCAGGCGCGAACAGAGCGAGCAGGTGGTTTTGCCTTCCGGTATCTTCTCTTTAACGATGGAATAAGTGTCTTCGTTGACGATCTGATACTCCACGCCCAGCGTGTCGAGGTAAGCCGGCAGCACGTGTGCCGGGAATCCCGGCTGTTTCTGGTCAAGATTCACCGCCACCAGCGAAAAATTGACCGGCGCGCTCTGCTGCAGGTTACGCAGAATTTCCAGCATGGTGTAGCTGTCTTTACCGCCGGACAGGCACACCATGATGCGATCGCCTTCCTCAATCATGTTGAAATCCGCAATCGCTTCACCGACGTTACGGCGCAGGCGCTTCTGCAGTTTGTTCAGGTTGTACTGCTCTTTTTTATTAACTTCTTGATGTTCAGACATGAATTTCGGTCTCGGTGATCACTGGTCAGCTGCGGATGTCGCGTTGATGCGGCCCTGCTCAGGCCTGCATTAACTGTGTCCGCGCACGCTGCGGGTCGCTGCGCTGGCCTTTATGGGTGCCGGCTGACCGCAGTCAGCAGGAAAAGTCTGTGGCGTATGGTACGGATTACAGCGCCAAATTCCAGCACGATTTATGGGTTTGCCGGTGATGCGCTCTGTGCGCCGCGCGATCGCGGTCAGAGACCTGTTGCGCTATTCACAATTTTTAGTTTGTCGCGGATTTTGCAAGCGGTACACTGCCTGCTTCCCCAGGGAGGAATAAGCGATGAAAAATGTTGTGTTAAGCATGCTGGCGAAGATTTCACAAATTGATGCCACCACCAAGCAGTTGACCGCGCGCGTTGAGGCTCAGTCGCTGCTGATCGGTGCGCTGGTACTGGCCGTCAGTAAGAAAGGCGGCGTCACTGAAGTTATTGAAAGCGCCAACAAAGCCATCAACATGGTGATTGAGTCAGCCGAGGCTGACGATATGCTTAAGTCGGACGCCGCTATTTTGCTGAGCGAGTTTCAGGATCTGTTGACGATTTCGCGTGCGGTTGACAGCGCCGATGATGTCATCAACCAGCAGGCGCTGGAAGGTATTACCGGTGTGAGCAGCGCCAGCGAGGACGACAAAAAGGATCCGTCCTAATCGCGCAGCGCCGCAGTCGGCTACCATTGCGCACATTTTGCCAGCGGTAACTGCATATTTATTGATCTGGGTAAAGATTTCTTCTCACTGCGCTGACAGGATGGATTCAGCGCTTTTTTTAGTTTTTAAAGGTGAGGAGAGGAACAATGCAAACGTACGACATGGTATTTGAGGAGGCGTGCCGGCTGGTGGGGCAATGCTATCTGGAACTGGCGCAGCGCGGTGCCGCTACCGAAAAAGAGGTGCTGGCCAGCGAGTTGCGTAACCTGCAACTGCGTTATCGGGAATTAACCGGCGCGCCTAACCGCGCCGTTGAAATGGCGATTGGACAACTCAAACCTTGCTAACCCAGCCGCCCGGCCTTCAGCGCCGGGCTTTTATCTTCCCTCCACGGCAGCGATTAACCTGCTAGCGCCAGCGCAGTCAAACCATTTCCAGCGACTGCACGCCTTTGATTTCCATCACTTTGTCATAAATGCTATGCATAGGAAATCTGCGTGACAATGTCACCTCAACGCTCAGCTCGCACAGGCCGCTCTCTTCGTTACGATTGACTACAGCGATGTGGCCATAGCGCAAATTTTCGCGCTGCAGTACCAGCAACACCAGCGGTACGCTTTTGGCTTTGAGATGGACGATGAGGGTGTGATGGCGGCCAATCAGCCAGTGGCTGATACGGCGGAACGTTTCCAGCACCACCAGCGCCAGCACCGTGCCGTAAATACCGATTTCGTACATCCCGCTACCGATCACCAGGCCAATCGCGGCGGTCACCCACAGGCCGGCGGCGGTCGTCAGGCCTTTCACAATCTGCTTTTGTATGATGATGGTGCCGGCGCCAAGGAAGCCCATGCCGCTGACCACCTGCGCCGCAATACGGCTGGGATCCAGCGCCACATGTTCGTTAGTCAGCATATCGGCAAAGCCATATTTTGACACCAGCATGAACATGGCGCTGCCAATACCGACCAGAATGTGAGTGCGCAGGCCGGCTTCTTTAGCGCGCATCTGGCGCTCCAGGCCAATCAGTCCGCCCAGTATTCCGGCTAACGCGATGCGGATGAGCATGTCGGCTAACATCCTTCCTCCTTATTGATTGATGTTGCGTATGAACAGGCAGAGAAAGAGGGAAAACGCTGCAATCAGGATAATTCTGCTTGCCAACGACGATATTAAATTTTGTAAAAAGCTGTGTCGCCTATCGATCGCGCACCGCTGCTGACATATGCTGGTGCGACTTTTCCGCTCACACTCCCGGAGCCCGACCGATGAAAGCCGCAACTTTACTGCTGGCCGGCGCAGCGCTGTTACTCTCTGCCTGCAGCAGCAACAGCGACAATGAACCGCCGCAACAGGCCACCGCCGCGCACGTGCAGCCGCACGTCGTGATGTCGTCCATGGCAGAAGCCAACTGCAACAGCGCAGGTGGCACGCTGGCGTTCTCGCGTCAGTTAGACGGTTCACGCATCGGGATGTGTCAGCTGGCAAATGGTCGTCGCTGCGACGAACAGGCGCTGATTGGCGGTGCCTGCGCCCGCTAACGCAGGCGCAGAACGTTACGCCTTCACCTGATTTGCACAGGTTTCCCCGCGCGCCAGCTGCTGTAAATTGCTGAGCGTGGTTTCTGAAATCGCCGTCAGCGCTTCGGCGGTGAGAAAGGCCTGATGGCCGGTAAATAACACGTTGTGACAGGCCGACAGGCGGCGGAACACGTCGTCCTGAATCACGTCATTCGACTTGTCTTCAAAAAACAGGTCGCGTTCGTTCTCATACACGTCCATGCCGAGCGAGCCGATTTTCTGCTGTTTCAGCGCCTCAATCGCCGCCTGTGAATCAATCAGCCCACCGCGGCTGGTATTGATAATCATCACCCCATCTTTCATCTGGCTAAACGCCTGCGCATTGAGCAGATGGTGGTTTTCCGGCGTCAGCGGACAGTGCAGGGTGATGACATCGGACTCCGCCAGCAGCGTTTTCAAATCAACATACTCCGCCCCGAGCGCCAGCGCGGCGTCACTGGGATACGGATCGTACGCCAGCAGACGCATGCCAAAACCTTTCAGGATGCGCATCGTCGCCACACCAATCTTGCCGGTGCCGACCACGCCAGCGGTTTTGTTATGCATGTTGAAACCTGTCAGGCCGTCCAGCGAGAAGTTGGCATCGCGCGTGCGCTGGTAAGCGCGGTGAATGCGGCGGTTGAGCGTCATCATCAGACCTACCGCGTGTTCCGCTACCGCTTCCGGCGAGTAGGCGGGCACGCGCACCACCTGCAGCCCCAGCGCGGCTGCGGCGTCGAGGTCGACGTTGTTGAAACCAGCACAGCGCAGCGCGATATATTTCACGCCCAGCGCCGCCAGCTCCGCCAGCACCGCTTTGCTCCCGTCATCGTTAACGAAGATACAGACCGCATCACAGCCAGCGGCGTTTTTCGCCGTGGTTTCGCTCAGCAGGAAGTCAAAAAACTGCAGCTCAAATCCGTAGCCTTCGTTAACGTGCTCGAGGTATTTCTGGTCGTAATGCTTGGTGCTGTAAACCGCAACTTTCATTGTTTCGCTCCTGAAAAATGTTACGTCGGTATCACATCAGGATAACGTTTTCCGCGTCATTTTGCTGTTCTTCAGCCAGACTAAAGCGGTAACGCCTTCATTTGCCGGGCGTAACATGCCATCATCTCTGTCAGGATTGGGTAAAGAACAGGAACGTTAACAGCCATGACGCGGGGCCTCCGTCGACTACTTGCTGCGCTACTGGCGCTGATACTGCTGCTGCTGGGATTGCTGCTGACGCTGACGCACTGGCTGCCGCGGCTGGCAGGTATCTGGCTGCCGGAAAATACCCGCGTCGAGCTACACGGCGCGCCGCACTGGCAGCAGGGCCGGCTGGTGTTTCCTGATGTGCGCTATCTGGCCGGTGACTGCCTGCTGGCGCAGGTCGCCGACGTGGCGCTTGGCCGGACGCAACAGCGCTGGCAGCTTGATGCGCGCGAGGTGGCGCTCAACAGCGATTGTCTGCAGGCGCTGCCGCACAGTGCCACGCGCGATGCGCCGCGCAGCCTCGCAGAGTGGCAGCAGATGCTGCCCGGCGCGGATATCCATCTGCAACAGCTCAGTATTTTGCCATGGCAGCAATATGCGGGCCGCTTCGATCTGACCTTAGACAAGGACCTTCAGCAGCTGCGTTATCAGGGCGACAACCTGCGCGTCGCCGCGCGCCTGCAGGGGCAGCAGCTGCACATTGATCAGCTGCAGCTCAGCCATCCCATACTGCCGCAACCGGTCGAACTGCATGGCAATCTGACGCTGCCAATGTTTGCCGATGGCCTGCCGGTGGCGGGTGAGCTCAGCGGTGCGCTTAACCTGACGCTGTGGGCGCAGCCGCTGGCGCTGACGCTTAACTGGCAGCAGCAGCAGGGCGAACTGGTGGTGCGCCAGCAACAGGAACCACAGCCGTTGTTACAGCTGCCGTGGCAGGTCGATGCGCAGCAAATCCGCATCACTGCCGGTCACTGGCGCTGGCCATTCGGGTCGCAGCCGCTGTCGGGCGGCGTGGCGCTAACGCTGGATGACTGGCAGCAGGGGCTGGAACAGACGCAGATCCGCGGCCGCTTCAATTTACTGACCGCCGGACGCGGCGGGAAAGGCAACCTGGTACTGAGCGTTGGGCCGGGCAAGCTGAGCCTGACTGACAGCGCACTGCCGTTCCAGTTAACCGGCGAAAGCAAGTTTGCCGACCTGCAGCTGTACGGCACCATTCCCGGACAATTACATGGCATGCTCAGCGATCCGCAGCTCAGCCTGCAGCCGGGCGCACTGCTGCGCCTGCGCGGACGCTTACTCTCGACGCTGGAAGTGGATGAAGCGCGCTGGCCGCTGGCCGGCGTCAGCGTGGCCTCGCGCGGCATCAACGGCCGGTTACAGGCGATTCTCAACGCGCACGACCCCAGTTTCGGCCGCTTCAGGCTGCATCTCGACGGCCGCGCCAGCGACTTCTGGCCAGACAGCGGACGCTGGAACTGGCGTTACTGGGGCGAAGGCGTGATGGCGCCGCTTAGCGCCAAATGGGATGTGAAGGGCACCGGCAGCTGGCACGACACCCTGATCAGCCTCGATACGCTGAACACCGGGTTTGATCAGCTGGCGTACGGCATGGTGCAGGTGGATAAGCCGCGCCTGACGCTGACCGCGCCGGTGCGCTGGCAGCGCGATGTGGCACAGCCAGCGTTTAACGGCGGGTTTGCGCTGCGTTCCGGCCAGACCCGCTTCAGCTACGGTGGCTGGCTGCCGCCGTCCGAACTGCGTTTCGATGCCAAAGGCCGCGATCCAGGGCATTTTCTGTGGCGCGGTCAGCTCACCGCGGAAGACATCGGACCGCTGCGCGTGCATGGCCGCTGGGACGGCGAGCGGCTGCGCGGCGAAGCCTGGTGGCCGGCACAGTCGCTCAGCGTATTTCAGCCGCTGCTGAGCAGCGATCTGAAGATGCGTATCCAGTCTGGCGAGCTGCGCGCGCAGATGGCCTTTTCCGCCGCCAGCGGCCAGGGGTTTGAGGCGGGCGGTTTCTGGGCGGTGAAACAGGGCAGCGTATGGATGCCGGACAGCGAAATCAACGGCATCGATTTTACCCTGCCGTTCCGCCTGAAAGATCATCAGTGGCAGCTGGGGCGCCGCGGGCCGGTGTCGCTGCGCATCGCCGAAGTGAAAAACCAGTTTGCGCTGCAGAACATTACCGCGGATCTGCAGGGCCACTATCCGTGGCAGGAGCGCCAGCCGCTGACGCTCAGCAACGTCAATCTCGATCTGCTCGGCGGGCACGTCAGCATGCCAGCATTGCGTTTACCGCAGCATCAGCCGGCGCGGATTTCGCTGCGTGACATTGATCTCAGCCGGCTGGTGACGGCGCTCAAGCCGAAGCAGTTTGCCATGTCCGGTAAAGTGAATGGCGAATTGCCGTTGTGGGTGAACAATCCGCACTGGCTGATCGAAAAGGGCTGGATCGCCAACAGCGGCCCGCTGACGTTCCGCATGGACAAAGACATGGCGGATGCGATTGTCAGCAATAACGTGGCCGCCGGGGCGGCGATGGACTGGCTGCGCTACATGGAGATTGCCCGTTCGTGGGCGACGCTGGATCTGGATAACTTCGGTAACCTGATTCTGCAAAGCGAGGTGAAAGGCACCAGCCAGTTCAGTAACCGCCGCCAGTCCGTCAATCTTAATTACCGTCATCAGGAAAACCTGTTCCAGCTGTGGCGCAGCCTGCGCTTTGGCGATAATTTGCAATCCTGGGTGGAGCAAAACGCCACCCTGCCATCCAACAAGGACCCGAAACCATGAGCCTGAGGGCATTACTGGTGCTGACAGCGGGACTGCCGCTGCTGGGCTGTGTGCCGCGCATCGAAGTCGCCGCACCCAAAGAGCCAATCACCATCAACATGAACGTAAAAATCGAACATGAAATCCACATCAAGGTGGATAAAGACGTCGAAGCGCTGCTGAAGAATCAGAGCGGACTGTTTTGAGGAGAGGCCCGATGAAACGCAAGGGGATAGCGCTGTTGCTGGCGCTTTTGCTGGTGCCGTCGGCCTGGGCGCTGACGCTGGATCAGGCGCGCCAGCAGGGGCGCGTGGGCGAAACGCTGAGCGGTTACATCGCCGCTCGTCAGCAGGATGACGAGACGCTGGCGCTGGTTAAGCGCATCAATGACGGCCGCAGCCAGCAGTATCAGCGCGTGGCACAGCAGAACAATCTCACCACCGCCGAAGTGGCGCGCATCGCCGGCGAGAAGCTGGTTAACCGTGCCGGCAGCGGCGAATATGTGCGCGGGATAAATGGTCAGTGGGTGCAGAAATAGCTGCTTCCACGATTGCGCAGGCATAAAAAAGCCGGGCACTCAGGCCCGGCAAGACAGATAGCATTGTTTTAATGATGATTACGCAGCAACAATCTGTTTGATGGCGTCTTTGGCATCGCTGGCGGCTTTGGTTGCCACTTCCGGACCGTAGGCAATGCCTTCGGCGAACACGAAGTCAACGTCGGTGATGCCGATGAAGCCGAGGAACAGTTTCACGTACGGGGTCAGCAGATCAGTCGGGGTGTCTTTGTGAATGCCGCCACGGCTGGAGAGGATCACCGCACGTTTGCCTTTCACCAGACCTTCCGGGCCTGCTTCGGTGTAGCGGAAGGTGACGCCGGCACGGGCAATCAGGTCAAAGTAGTTTTTCAGCTGAGTAGGAATGTTGAAGTTGTACATCGGAGCGGCGATAACCACGGTATCGTGCGCCTGCAGTTCAGCAATCAGTTCATCGGACAGGGCCAGCGCGTCCTGCTGACGTGGCGACAGCGGCGCGTCTGAAGGACGCAGGGCGCCAACCAGTTCACCGTCAAGTACCGGAATCGGCTGGGCAGCCAGATCGCGTACCGTGACCTCATCGCCTTTGGCGCGGGCTTCATCAGCGTAGAAGTCTGCCAGCTGGTTAGACTGTGAGTAACCGGCAAGGATGCTTGATTTCAGAACTAAAACTTTGCTCATGGTATTTTCCTGTACGTTACGCGGTTGGCTTACCGCTCAATGCGTTACACTCTACGGAGTTCGTCCGGCAGGTAAAAGCGCAATATTTCGAGGCCTATGTTCGAAATTATTGAATAAGGTGGCACGTCCGGTCAGGTGAGATGTTCCAATCTGTGCTAAGATGGCGGGCATTAATCGATTGAATCCGCCGGAAAATTCTGCCCGGCGCCGAGCCGCAAGTGCCGGCTCACTGCAACAACAGGTAATTCATCACTATGTCATCATCCGTTACGTCACCTCTGGCCCCACTCTGGTCGCGGCTCGATAACCTGATGCTGCGCGACCGCAAAGCGCTGCAGCGTCGTCTGCACGGTGCGGCAAAGGTGAAAAATCCCGCTGCGCAGCAGGAAATTATGGCTGAGCTGGAGCCGGTGTTTGCCGCGGCAGAACAGCGCGTGGCGCAGCGCGCCGCCGCGACGCCGCGCATTACGTTTCCGGACAATCTGCCGGTCAGCCAGAAGCAGCAGGACATCGCCGACGCCATTCGCGATCATCAGGTGGTGATTGTCGCTGGTGAGACCGGCTCAGGTAAAACCACCCAGCTGCCGAAGATTTGTCTGGCGCTCGGGCGCGGTGTGAAAGGGCTGATTGGGCATACGCAGCCGCGTCGCCTGGCGGCACGCACCGTGGCGAACCGCATTGCCGAAGAGCTGGAAACCACGCCCGGCGGCACCGTCGGTTACAAGGTGCGGTTTAACGATCAGGTCAGCGAAACCACTCAGGTCAAACTGATGACCGACGGTATTCTGTTGGCGGAAATTCAGCAGGATCGTCTGCTGCTGCAGTATGACACCATCATCATCGATGAAGCGCACGAACGCAGTCTGAACATCGATTTCCTGCTGGGTTACCTGCGCGAACTGCTGCCGCGTCGTCCCGATCTGAAAGTGATCATCACCTCCGCGACCATCGATCCGCAGCGCTTTTCGCGCCACTTCAATAATGCCCCGGTAATCGAGGTTTCGGGCCGCACGTATCCGGTCGATGTACGCTATCGTCCGGTGGTAGAAGATGCCGAAGACACCGAACGCGATCAGCTGCAGGCAATTTTCGATGCGGTTGACGAACTGAGCAGCGAAGGGCGCGGCGATATCCTGATCTTCATGAGCGGCGAGCGCGAAATTCGCGATACCGCCGATGCGCTGATGAAGCGCGATTTACCGCACACCGAGATTCTGCCGCTCTATGCGCGCCTGTCCAACGCCGAACAGAACCGGGTGTTCCAGGCGCACAGCGGCCGCCGCATTGTGCTGGCGACCAACGTCGCCGAGACCTCGCTCACCGTGCCGGGCATTAAATATGTCATCGATCCGGGCACCGCGCGCATCAGCCGTTACAGCTACCGCACCAAAGTGCAGCGTCTGCCGATCGAGCCGATCTCGCAGGCGTCGGCTAACCAGCGCAAAGGGCGCTGCGGCCGCGTGTCGGAAGGGATCTGTATCCGCCTTTATTCAGAGGATGATTTCCTCAGCCGCCCGGCGTTTACTGACCCGGAAATTCTGCGTACCAACCTGGCGTCGGTAATTTTGCAGATGACGGCGCTTGGACTGGGCGACATCGCCGCATTCCCGTTCGTCGAAGCGCCGGATAAGCGCAATATTCAGGACGGCGTGCGCCTGCTGGAGGAGCTCGGCGCGATCACCCTGAGCGAGGAAGGTGCGTACAAACTGACGCCGTCCGGGCGCAGCCTGGCGCAGCTGCCGGTCGATCCGCGGCTGGCGCGCATGGTGCTGGAAGCGCAGAAATTTGGCTGCGTGCGCGAAGTGATGATTATTGCCGCTGCGCTGTCGATTCAGGATCCGCGCGAGCGTCCGGTGGAGAAACAGCAGGCATCTGACGAGAAACACCGGCGTTTTGCCGACAAAGAGTCAGACTTTCTCGCTTTCGTTAATCTGTGGAACTACCTGCAGGAACAGCAGAAAGCGCTGTCCGGCAATCAGTTCCGCCGCCAGTGTAAAAGCGATTATCTCAATTACCTGCGCGTGCGCGAATGGCAGGACATCTACACCCAGCTGCGTCAGGTGGTGCGGGAACTGGGCATGCCGCTCAACAGCGAGCCGGCACCGTACCGTGAAGTACACTGCGCGCTGCTCACCGGTTTACTGTCACACATCGGTCAGAAAGATGCGGAAAAGCAGGAGTTTACCGGCGCACGCAACGCGCGGTTTGCTATTTTCCCCGGTTCCGGCCTGTTTAAGAAGCCGCCAAAATGGACCGTGGTGGCGGAACTGGTGGAAACCAGCCGCCTGTGGGGCCGCGTTGCGGCGCGCATCGATCCGGAGTGGATCGAACCGCTGGCCCAGCATCTGCTGAAGCGTAGCTACAGTGAACCGCACTGGGAGAAAGCGCAGGGCGCAGTCATGGCCACCGAGAAAGTTACGCTGTACGGGCTGCCGATTGTGCAGGCGCGTAAGGTCAATTACAGCCGCATCGATCCGCAGCTCAGCCGGGAGTTGTTTATTCGCCATGCGCTGGTGGAGGGCGACTGGCAGACGCGTCACGCCTTTTTCCGCAACAACCTGAAACTGCGCAGTGAAATCGAGGATCTGGAGCACAAATCGCGGCGGCGCGACATTTTAGTCGATGACGAGACGCTGTTTGCGTTTTACGATCGCCGCATTGGCAGCGAGGTGGTCTCAGCGCGGCACTTTGACAGCTGGTGGAAACAGGCCAGTAAGGACAATCCGGATCTGCTGAGCTTTGATAAGCAGATGCTGATCAAAGACGGCGCGGAGAAGGTCAGCCAGCTGGATTACCCGAACTTCTGGTATCAGGGCAACCTGAAACTGAAGCTCAGCTACCAGTTCGAACCGGGGGCCGATGCGGATGGTGTGACGGTGCACATCCCGCTGCCGCTGCTCAACCAGGTCGACGAAGCCGGCTTCGAGTGGCAGATCCCCGGCGTGCGCCGCGAGCTGATCATCGCGCTAATTAAGTCGCTGCCCAAGCCGGTGCGGCGCAACTTTGTGCCGGCGCCCAACTATGCCGAAGCCTTCCTTGGCCGCGTGACGGCGCTGGAGCAGCCGCTGCTGGATGCGCTGGAGCGTGAGTTCCGCCGCATGTCTGGCGTCACCATTGAGCGCGACGCCTGGCAGTGGGATCAGGTGCCCGATCACCTGAAAATGACCTTCCGCGTGGTGGATGAGCACAACCGGAAGCTGCAGGAAGGCAAAGACCTGCATCAGCTGAAGCAGGTGCTGAAAGGCAAGGTGCAGGAGACGCTGTCCAACGTGGCGGATGACGGGCTGGAACAGCGCGGGCTGCATTTGTGGAGCTTCGGCGATCTGCCGCAAAGCTACGAGCAGAAGCGCGGCAATTATCAGGTCAAAGCCTGGCCGGCGCTGGTGGATGAAAAAGACAGCGTCGCGATTCGCCTGTTTGACAGTGAACGCGAGCAGCAGAAGATGATGTGGCGCGGCCAGCGGCGGTTATTGCTGCTGAACATCCCTTCGCCGATCAAGTATCTGCACGAGAAGCTGCCAAACAAAGCCAAGCTCGGGCTCTATTTTAATCCGTACGGCAAAGTGCTGGAGCTGATAGATGACTGTATCGCCTGCAGCGTGGATAAGCTGATGGCGGACGCCGGTGGGCCGGCGTGGCAGCAGGAAAACTTCGAGCAGCTGCGCGATAAAGTACGCGCTGAACTCAACGACACGGTGGTGACCATCGCCAGCCAGGTCGAGCAGATTCTCACCAGCGTGTTCAACATCAACAAGTTCCTCAAGGGGCGGGTGGACATGACGCTGGCACTGGCGCTGGCGGATATCAAAACGCAGCTGAGCGACCTGGTGTATCGCGGTTTTGTCACCGGCAACGGCTATCAGCGGCTGGGTGACACCCTGCGCTATCTGAACGGTATTGAGCGCCGGCTGGAGAAGCTGCCGGTTGATCCGCACAGCGATCGGGCGCGGATGCTGAAAGTGCAGGCGGTGGAGCAGGCGTGGCAAAGCTGGCGCAACAAGCTGCCGCCGCAGCGTCAGGACGATGAAGAGGTTCAGGCGATCCGCTGGATGCTGGAAGAGCTGCGCATCAGTTATTTTGCGCAGCAGCTGGGCACGCCGTATCCCATCTCCGACAAACGTATCCTGCAGGCGATGGAGCAGCTGGGCTGACTTATTGCGCCAGCGCTTCCAGCTTATCTTTAAAGGATGTGACGGCGATGGCGCGGTTATCGGCGCGATAACGATCGGCCGGTGCCGGCGCCGAGCTCTGTACCGCAATCAGCTGCCACTCGCCGTCACGCTTCAGCAGCAGCGGTGAACCGCTGTCGCCGGGCAGGGTGTCGCACTGGTGCGACAGCACGGCACGCTGCGCCCAGCCGGTGATCAGGCAATCGCTGTGCGAGTAGAGCGTATCCAGATGGTCAGCGGGATAACCGGCCTGTGTCACTTTGCGGTCGGTGGTTTTCAGCGCGGCGGTTAAATCGCTGCGCGAACCGTCAAACAGCGGAATCGGCACGATACCGGACGGCGGATTGTGCAGAATCACCAGGCCGTAATCGTAAGGTGCCGCGTCTGGCGGCACGATCCAGCCTTCACCATCCGCCTGCAGACGCCGCGCCAGCGAAGACTCCACGCGCGCGTCAATATCATGAATTTCGTAACGCCAGCCTTTGGCACCCGCCATAAAGCGCAGCGCGACCGGCTTGTCGAATTTGCCCGGGGGCGTCAGTAAGCAGTGTCCGGCCGTCAGCGCCAGATGGGCCGAAATCAACGTGGCACTGCACAAATTGCCGCTTTCCGTCTCTAACTGACCAATGGCATCCCACGGCGCCGCACTGACGTCGGTAATGGCTTTACGATGATCTTTGCCGAAGAACAGGGTCTTAATCTCTTCCGGGCTGGGGCCGTCTTCATCATCGGCATGGGCTGTGAGGTTAAAGCTAAAAAGACCTACAAATAACAGGATAGCCAGGCGCATAGTTCTCTCAATGGCGAGAATAAATAGAGGTTATGGTCATCACGCTTGAGCGATAACTATAGTCGGTTAGCGGTAAAAAAGGGAGAAATATTGTAGTAATCAGCACGCTACAACGACTAGATAAAAAAGCTGGCCGCAATAATGCCGCACAGAATCATGACAATCAGGATAATTTCGAAGCGATAGCGACGCACCATTTTTCGCTACTCCAGTA
>NZ_JASEWO010000121.1:0-14647 GCF_030024295.1 Pantoea sp. Pa-EAmG | reverse complement strand
CCGATGCGGTGAAAGCGAGTGGAGCATCGGTCGTTTTATTCGATCATGCCTTATCCCCTGCTCAGGAACGTAATCTTGAGCGGCTGTGCGAATGTCGCGTAATCGATCGCACCGGCTTAATTCTCGATATTTTTGCCCAGCGCGCCCGCACCCATGAAGGGAAACTGCAGGTCGAGCTGGCACAGTTACGCCATCTTGCCACCCGTCTGGTGCGCGGATGGACTCACCTTGAGCGGCAGAAAGGCGGTATCGGCCTGCGTGGACCGGGTGAAACCCAGCTGGAAACCGACCGTCGTTTACTGCGCGGCCGCATCAGCCAGATTCTGTCCCGTCTTGAACGCGTGGAAAAACAGCGTGAGCAGGGACGTCAGGCGCGCGCGAAAGCCGATGTGCCGACCGTCTCCCTGGTGGGCTACACCAACGCCGGCAAATCCACCCTGTTCAACGCCATTACTTCAGCCAACGTGTATGCTGCCGACCAGCTGTTCGCCACGCTGGACCCGACGCTGCGCCGCCTCAACGTGGCCGATGTCGGCGAAGTGGTGCTGGCGGATACGGTAGGCTTTATCCGTCACCTGCCGCATGACTTAGTGGCGGCGTTTAAAGCCACCCTGCAGGAAACCCGTCAGGCGTCGCTGCTGCTGCACGTGATTGACGCCGCGGATTTACGCGTCAATGACAACATTGATGCCGTAAACGAAGTGCTGGCAGAGATTGAAGCCGATGAGATTCCGGTGCTGCTGGTGATGAACAAGATCGATATGCTGGATGGCTTTGAGCCGCGTATCGATCGCGACGAAGAGAACCGGCCGACGCGCGTGTGGCTGTCGGCGCAGAGCGGTGCCGGTTTGCCGCTGCTGTGGCAGGCGCTGTCCGAGCGCTTAGCCGGTGAAGTGGCGCAGTATGATTTACGTCTGCCGCCGGAAGCGGGCCGCCTGCGCAGCCGCTTCTATCAGCTGCAGGCGATTGAAAAAGAGTGGAATGAAGAAGATGGCTGCGTAGGTTTGCAGGTGCGAATGCCGATTGTTGACTGGCGCCGCTTGTGCAAGCAGGAACCGCAGCTCGCCAGCTATATTGTTTGACCGTTGCCCAACTCATTTACCCCAAGACGTGCCCGGCACGTGGCAGGGTAAACTTATATACAATAAATGGAGTAGAGACATGGCGTGGAATCAGCCCGGAAATAACGGACAGGACCGCGACCCGTGGGGAAGCAGCAATAATCAAGGCGGCAACTCTGGGGGAAATAAGGGAGGGCGCGATCAGGGGCCTCCTGATCTGGATGATATCTTCCGTAAGCTGAGTAAAAAACTCGGCGGACTGGGCGGTGGCAAACAGAGCGATAACGGCCAGCGCAGCGGCGGCAGCGGTGGCAAACTGGTTGGCATTGTCGCCGTGGCGGCAGTGGTCATCTGGGCAGCCAGTGGTTTCTACACCATCAAAGAAGCGGAGCGCGGGGTCGTGACGCGTTTCGGCAAATTCAGCCATCTGGTTGAGCCTGGCCTCAACTGGAAACCGACCTTTATCGATCAGGTGCGGGCCGTCAACGTCGAAGCGGTGCGTGAGCTGGCGGCGTCGGGCGTGATGCTGACTTCGGACGAGAACGTGGTGCGCGTGGAGATGAACGTGCAGTACCGCGTGACCGATCCGGAGCGCTACCTGTATGCGGTGACCAGTGCCGATGATAGCCTGCGTCAGGCTACTGACAGCGCGTTGCGCGGCGTGATTGGCCGCTCGACCATGGACCGGATCCTCACCGAAGGCCGTACCGTCGTGCGTAGCGATACCCAGCGTGAAATCGACGAAACCATTCGTCCTTACAACATGGGTATTACGCTGCTTGACGTCAACTTCCAGGCGGCGCGTCCACCGGAAGAGGTCAAAGCCGCGTTTGACGATGCGATTGCCGCCCGCGAAAACCGCGAGCAGTACGTGCGTGAAGCTGAAGCGTACGCCAACGAAGTGCAGCCGCGTGCTAACGGCCAGGCGCAGCGTATTCTTGAAGAGGCGCGAGCCTACAAAGAGCGTACCGTGCTGGAAGCGCAGGGTGAAGTGGCTCGGTTTGCGCGTCTGCTGCCGGAGTACAAAGCCGCACCGCAGATCACCAAAGAACGTCTCTACATTGAAAGCATGGAGCGCGTGCTCAGCCATACCCGCAAAGTGCTGGTTAACGACCGCGGCAATAGCCTGATGGTGCTGCCGCTGGATCAGCTGATGCGTGGCGGCCAGGCAGGCGGCCAGAGCGGTCAGAACAATGCCAATCTGATGAAGTTACCGTCGTCACCGGGCAGCAATGCCGGCCGCGGCGACACTTCATCCTACAGTCCGGACAGCATCATGGATCAGCGTCGCGCCAATGCGCTGCGTAACGATACCCAGCGCGAAGGGAGGGAGTAATCGATGCGTAAGCCAATCATCGCCGTAATTATTGTTGTTCTGGTGGTGCTGTACGCCTCACTGTTCGTGGTGCAGGAAGGCCAGCGCGGTATCGTGCTGCGCTTTGGTAAAGTGCTGCGTGATGATGAGAACAAGCCGCAGGTGTACGCACCGGGTCTGCACTTCAAGATTCCGTTTATCGAAACCGTGAAGTCGCTGGATGCGCGCATCCAGACCATGGATAACCAGGCCGATCGTTTCGTCACCAAAGAGAAGAAAGACCTGATTGTGGACTCTTACATCAAGTGGCGCATCAGCGATTTCAGCCGTTACTACCTCGCGACCGGCGGTGGCGATGTGTCTCAGGCGGAAGTGCTGCTGAAACGTAAGTTCAGCGACCGTCTGCGTTCAGAAATGGGCCGTCTTGATGTGAAAGACATCGTCACCGACTCGCGTGGCCGTCTGACTACTGACGTACGCGATGCGCTGAACACCGGCAGTGCCGGCAATGACGACGAAGTGCAGACGCCAGCCGCTGACGATGCGATTGCCAGCGCGGCAGCCCGCGTTGAGCGCGAGACCAACAGCAATGAGCCGGCGCCAAACCCGAACAGTATGGCGGCGCTGGGTATTCAGGTGGTCGACGTGCGTATCAAGCAGATCAACCTGCCGACCGAAGTGTCGGACGCGATCTACAACCGTATGCGCGCCGAGCGTGAAGCGGTAGCACGTAGTCAGCGTTCACAGGGTCAGGAAGAGGCGGAAAAACTGCGCGCTCAGGCCGATTATCAGGTAACCCGTACGCTGGCAGAAGCGCAGCGTCAGGCGCTGATCAGCCGTGGTGAAGGGGATGGTGAAGCGGCCAAGCTGTTCGCTGACGCCTTCAGCCAGGATCCTGATTTCTATGCCTTTATCCGCAGCCTGCGTGCCTATGAGAACAGCTTCGCGGACAATCAGGACGTGATGGTGCTGAGCCCGGATAGCGATTTCTTCCGCTATATGAAGGCGCCAACTAACGTCTCGCGTTAATAACTGTTATAACCTTGAGGCCGACACTGATGTCGGCCTTTTTTTTGGGAAAACAGAATGAACACAACCGTCTGGATGGCGCTGGCTTTGGTGCTGGTGCTGGAGGGATTAGGACCGATGCTGCTGCCGCGTCTGTGGCGTCGCATGATTCTGGCGATGACGCAGTTACCGGACCGTATACTGCACCGTTTTGGCGGCGGGCTGGTGGTGGCGGGCGTGGTGATTTACGCCATGCTGAGCACGCACGCGAATGGCTGAGCAATAATCTGCGCGCTGCCGCACGGCTAAATTGTGTCTGCTGCAGAGCATTGCCCCCAACATGTTGTAGTGATCAAAACTCAGGCAAAAAACAGCGCAATCGTATGCTAAAAGTGCTGAAAGAGTGAAAATCCGATGGTAGAATCCATTTTTAAGCAATCGGTGATTTTAGAAAATGGGTAAGAACGTCGTCGTACTGGGCACCCAATGGGGTGACGAAGGTAAAGGTAAGATCGTAGACCTTCTGACTGAACGCGCGAATTACGTTGTGCGTTACCAGGGTGGCCACAATGCAGGCCATACACTTGTCATCAACGGTGAGAAAACCGTCCTCCACTTAATTCCCTCTGGCATCCTGCGTGAAAACGTCACCAGCATCATTGGTAATGGTGTTGTGCTGTCGCCTGAAGCCCTGATGAAAGAGATGAACGGTCTGGAAGCGCGCGGTGTGCCGGTACGTGAACGTCTGCTGATCTCTGAAGCTTGTCCGCTGATTCTGCAATACCATGTGGCGATGGACCTGGCGCGTGAAAAAGCGCGCGGTGCCAAAGCTATCGGTACCACCGGTCGTGGTATCGGCCCAGCCTACGAAGATAAAGTTGCCCGTCGCGGTCTGCGCGTCAGCGACCTGTTCAACAAAGAAACCTTCGCCGTGAAGCTGAAAGAGATCGTTGATTTCTACAACTTCCAGCTGGTGAATTACTACAAAGAAGATGCAGTAGACTACGATAAAGTGCTGAGCGATGTACTGGCGGTGGCCGACATCCTGACCGGCATGGTCGTCGACGTGTCTGAACTGCTGGACGGCGCGCGTAAGCGTGGCGACCTGATCATGTTCGAAGGCGCGCAGGGTACGCTGCTGGATATCGACCACGGTACCTATCCGTACGTGACGTCGTCCAACACCACTGCTGGTGGCGTGGCGACCGGTTCAGGTATCGGTCCACGCTACGTGGATTACGTGCTGGGCATCGTCAAAGCTTACTCGACCCGCGTTGGTGCCGGTCCATTCCCGACCGAACTGTTTGATGAAACCGGCGAGTTCCTGTGTGAGAAAGGTAACGAGTTCGGTGCCACCACCGGCCGTCGTCGTCGTACCGGCTGGCTGGATGCGGTTGCAGTGCGCCGCGCGGTGCAGATCAACTCCCTGTCCGGCTTCTGCATGACCAAACTGGACGTGCTGGATGGCCTGAAAGAGGTGAAAATCTGCGTCGGTTACCGTATGCCGGATGGCCGCGAGATGACCACCACGCCGCTGGCCGCTGAAGGCTGGGAAGGCATCGAGCCGATTTATGAAACTCTGCCGGGCTGGAGTGAAAACACCTTTGGTGTTAAAACACTGGAAGGCCTGCCGCAGGCAGCACGTGATTACATCAAACGTGTTGAAGAAGTGACTGGCGTGCCGATTGATATTATTTCAACCGGTCCCGACCGTAGTGAGACCATGATTCTGCGCGATCCGTTCGACGCTTAATCACGTTTTGCAGGCCGGACACTGTCCGGCCTTCGTTTATCTGCTCTTTGACTCCGCTCACTTCATTTTTTCCTGCTGGTTTCGGGTGTTGCAGGAAAAAAGCGCTCCGGGTTTTCCACACTGGTTTATCATCAATGTTAATCGAAGCGCTCACGGGCGTTATAACAACAATATCGATGATTCACTGAGGTACATGTGCAGCTAACAAGTTTTACCGATTTCGGTCTGCGCGCCCTGATTTACATGGCGACATTGCCGCAAGGTCAGCAGACCAACATTACCGAAGTCACCGATACCTACGGGGTATCGCGTAACCATATGGTTAAGATCATCAATCAACTGAGCCGGGCCGGCTTTGTTGCCGCGACACGCGGTAAAAACGGCGGAATTCGTTTAGGCATGGACCCGGATAAAATCGTCATTGGCGATGTCGTGAGAAAAATGGAGCCTTTGCAGCTGGTAAACTGTAAAGAGTGTGCGATAAATCCCGCCTGTCGCCTGCGTAGCGCGCTGAATAATGCGGTCCAGCTATTCCTGCAGGAACTGGATAAATATACGCTCGCCGACCTGGTGCAAAACAACGATTCGCTTTACCACATCTTATTGTCCGAACCGCCGGTGGCAATTCCACATAAATGACATCGGAGGAACCGTAATGTCAAAAGATCCCTTTCAGGATAGAGAAGCTGAAAAGTACGAAAATCCTATTCCCAGTCGGGAATTTATCCTCGCGCTATTAGAAAAGCGTGAAAAGCCGGCGAGTCGCGAAGAGATCGCCGAAGAGTTAAACATCACCAGCGAAGATCAGCTTGAAGCGCTGCGTCGCCGCCTGCGCGCCATGGAGCGTGACGGCCAGCTGGTGTTCACCCGTCGCCAGTGCTACGCCCTGCCGGAGCGTCTGGATTTACTGCGCGGCAAAGTGATTGGCCATCGCGATGGCTACGGCTTCCTGCGCGTTGATGGTCAGAAAGATGACTTCTACCTCTCGGCGGAGCAGATGAAGTTCTGCCTGCACGGTGATGTCATCCTCGCCCAGCCGGGCGGCTCCGACCGCAAAGGGCGGCGTGAAGCGCGCGTGGTACGCGTGCTGGAACCGCGCAACAGCCAGATTGTTGGCCGCTACTTCACCGATGCCGGCACCGGCTTCGTGGTACCGGACGACAGCCGTCTGAGTTTTGACATTCTGATCCCGGCGGAAGAGACGCTGAATGCGCGCATGGGATCGGTGGTCGTGGTGGAAATCGTGCAGCGCGCGACGCGCCGCAGCAAAGCCATTGGCAAAATTACTGAAATTCTCGGCGACAACATGGGCACCGGTCTGGCCGTGGATATGGCGCTGCGCACCCATGAAATTCCCCACTCATGGCCGGAAGAAGTCGAGAAAGAGATTTCCAGACTGAAAGAGCAGGTACCGGAATCGGCGAAAAAAGGCCGCGTCGACCTGCGTGAACTGCCGCTGGTGACCATCGACGGTGAAGACGCGCGTGACTTCGATGACGCCGTTTACTGCGAGAAAAAACGCGGCGGCGGCTGGCGCCTGTGGGTGGCGATTGCCGACGTCAGCTATTACGTGCGTCCCGGCACCGCGCTGGATAACGAAGCGCAGCAGCGCGGCACCTCGGTCTACTTCCCGTCGCAGGTGATACCGATGCTGCCGGAGATCCTCTCGAACGGCCTGTGCTCACTCAATCCACAGGTGGATCGCCTGTGCATGGTGTGCGAGATGACCATCTCGGCCAGCGGTAAACTCACCGGCTTCAAACATTACGAAGCGGTGATGAACTCACATGCGCGTCTGACCTACAACAAAGTGTGGAGCATTCTGCAGGGCAACCCGGAGCTGCGTGAACAGTATGCGGCGCAGGTGAAGCACCTCGAAGAGCTGCACCGTATGTATGAGGTGCTGGAAACCGCCCGCGAACAGCGCGGTGGCATCTCGTTTGAAACCGACGAAGCCAAATTCATCTTCAACGCTGAGCGCCGCATTGAGCGCGTGGAGCGCACCGTACGTAACGATGCGCACAAGCTGATTGAAGAGTGCATGATTCTGGCCAACATCGCCTCCGCGCGTTTCGTTGAGAAACATCAGGAGCCGGCGCTGTTCCGCGATCACGATCGCCCGAGCGAAGACAGCATCACCAGCTTCCGTACCGTGCTGGGCGAGCTGGGCCTCAGCCTGCCGGGTGGGTCGAAACCGCAGCCGATCGATTATGCCGATCTGCTGACGCAGATTGCCGACCGTCCGGATGCTGAAATGCTGCAAACCATGCTGCTGCGTTCGATGAAGCAGGCGGTGTACGATCCGGAAAACCGCGGTCACTTTGGCCTGGCGCTGGCGTCGTATGCGCACTTTACCTCGCCGATCCGTCGCTATCCGGATCTGCTGCTGCACCGTGCCATCAAGTACCTGCTGGCTAAAGAGCAGGGCACGGTAAAAGGCAACACCACGCCAACCGGTGGTTATCACTACGATATGCAGCAGATGCTGCAGCTGGGTCAGCACTGTTCGATGACCGAACGCCGTGCCGACGAAGCGACGCGCGATGTGGCCGACTGGCTGAAGTGCGACTTTATGCAGGATCAGGTGGGTAACGTATTCAACGGCGTGATCTCCAGCGTGACCGGCTTTGGCTTCTTTGTTCGCCTCAACGATCTGTTCATTGATGGCCTGGTGCACGTCTCCACGCTGGACAATGATTACTACCGCTTCGATCCGGTGGGCCAGCGTCTGATTGGCGAATCCGGCGGTCGCACTTACCGTCTGGGTGATGCGGTGGAAGTGCGCGTTGACGCGGTGCACATGGATGAGCGCAAGATCGATTTCGCGCTGATCTCCAGCAAACGCGTACCGCGCGGTGAAGGAAAAACCGCGCGCGAGCGTGAGAAGCATGGCGGCAAGCCACCGGCGAAGCGGCGCCGCGATGCGGGCCGAAAGGGCAACTTTGAGCCGGACGCCGCTTTCCGCGGTGAGAAGCAGCCGCCTGCGGCGAATAAAAGCGAGAAAAAAAGCAAAAAAGTCTCCGAAAAAACCCGTAAAATCGCCGCCGCAACCAAGGCGAAGCGCGCAGTGAAGAAGAAGGCCAGCGAAGCCTGATGGCCTCTTCACCCGCCAGCGGCCAGGTGCGTCAGCGCTGACGCACCTTGCTCAACCCTGTTTCGCAGGCTGCGCCCCAACGCGCAGCCTGATTAATGTTCTGTATTCAACGATATACATCCAACCTTGAGCAAAGTAATGAGTGAAATAATTTTTGGCATTCACGCCGTGCAGGCGCTGCTGGAGCGTGATCCCCAGCGTTTTCAGGAAGTCTTTATCCTTAAAGGCCGCGATGATCGCCGCCTGCAGCCGCTGATCGCCGCACTGGAAGCTCAGGGAATTGTGATTCAGCTGGCCAACCGCCAGTGGCTCGACGGCCAGGTCGAAGGCGGCGTGCACCAGGGTATCGTGGCGCGCGTTAAGCCGGGTAAAAACTATCAGGAAGGCGATCTGCCGGATCTGCTGGCTTCACTGGATCAGCCGTTCCTGCTAATTCTGGATGGCGTCACCGATCCGCATAACCTGGGCGCCTGCCTGCGCAGCGCCGATGCGGCCGGTGTGCATGCGGTAATCGTGCCGAAAGACCGTTCGGCACCGCTCAACGCCACGGCGAAAAAAGTCGCCAGCGGGGCGGCGGAAAACGTGCCGCTGATTCGCGTCACCAATCTGGCGCGCACCATGCGTCTGCTGCAGGAGTACAACGTCTGGATCGTCGGCACGGCCGGTGAAGCAGACCACACGCTGTATCAGAGCAAAATGACCGGCGCGATGGCGCTGGTGATGGGTGCGGAAGGAGAAGGCATGCGCCGCCTGACGCGCGAACACTGCGATGAGCTGATCAGCATCCCGATGGCCGGCAGCGTCTCTTCCCTCAACGTTTCGGTGGCCACCGGCGTTTGTCTGTTCGAAGCGGTGCGTCAGCGCCAGGCGTGATCGCCGCCGCAAAACCTCAGCTGTACCAGGCATAACTGCACATCCTCTCCATACTTATAGCCACATCAGTACGGGCAACAGGAGAGGAGAGTGCCATGGCCTGGACCACTCACAGCGTATTCAATCAACCATCTCCGCTCAGCAACAGCAATCTCTTCACCGGCGACAGCGCGCTGTGCGAGGCGGTGGTGCGTGAAGGGGCCGGCTGGGACCGCGAATGGCTGGCGTCCGTCGGCCTGCAGCTCGGCAGCGCGGAGTCACTGGAATTAGGTCGCCTGGCCAATGCACAGCCGCCGGAGCTGCTGCGTTACGACGCGCGCGGTGAGCGACTCGACGAGGTGCGCTTTCATCCTGCCTGGCATCTGCTGATGCAGGGCGTGTGCGCCAGCCGGTTACATAACCTGAGCTGGCAGCCTGACGTGCAGGGCAGCGCCATGGTGGCACGCGCGGCGCGTTTCATTCTGCATGCGCAGGTGGAAGCCGGTTCACTCTGCCCGGTAACCATGACTCACGCCGCGATCCCGCTGCTGCAAACCCATCTGCCCGCTCCCTACGCCGACTGGCACGATCGGCTGCTGAGCGATCGGTATGATGCGCATCATCTGCCCGGCAGCCAGAAGCGCGGCCTGCTGATTGGCATGGGCATGACGGAGAAGCAGGGCGGCACCGATGTGTTGAGCAACACCACACGCGCCGAACCGCCTGGCACGCGTGCGCCGGGCGAACCCTGGCGCATCACCGGCCACAAATGGTTCTTCTCGGTGCCGCAAAGCGACGCGCACCTGATTCTGGCGCAGACCGCCGCGGGGCTGAGCTGCTTCTTTCTGCCGCGCCTGCTGCCGGACGGCACGCGCAACGCCATTCGTCTTGAACGTCTGAAAGACAAGCTGGGCAACCGCGCCAATGCCAGTGCCGAAGTGGAGTTTCAGGATGCCTTCGGCTGGTTGATGGGTGAGGAGGGCGATGGCGTGCGGCTGATCCTGAAAATGGGCGGTATGACGCGCTTTGACTGTGCGCTCGGCAGCCACGGCCAGATGCGACGCGCGCTGGCGATTGCGCTGCATCACGCCGGTCAGCGCCAGGTGATGGGCAAAAACCTTAGCGATCAGCCGCTGATGCGCGCGGTGCTGGCGCAGCAGGCACTGCAGCTGGAGGGACAAACCGCACTGCTGCTGCGTCTGGCGCGCGCCTGGTCAACGCCAGCCAGCGCGCATGAACGGCTGTATGCACGCCTGTTCACTCCGGCGGCCAAGTTCGTGATCTGCAAAGCCGGTATGCCGTTTGTGGCTGAAGCCATGGAGGTGCTGGGCGGCATTGGCTACTGCGAAGAGAGTGAACTGCCGCGCCTGTATCGCGAGATGCCGGTGAACAGCATCTGGGAGGGCTCGGGTAACGTGATGTGCCTGGATGTGCTGCGTGTACTGGGACGGCATGCAGAAGTGCTTAGCATGCTGCAGGATGAGTTTGATGCGGTGAAGGGCAGCAATCGCCACTTCGATCGCTGCTGGCGTCAGCTGCGGCTGCAGCTCGGCAACCTGCGCGAAGAGCAGGGACGGCAGGTCAGCGACATGCTGATTCGGCTGGCGAGTGCCGCGGTGCTGCTGAAAGCGGCAGAACCGCCGCTGGCGGACAGCTGGTGCGCGCGTTATCTCTCATCGCGTCCGGCACAGGCACTGAGTGATGATCTGAACGCACGCTTACTGCAGCGTGCTACTGCCGCCTGAGGGCGCGCCGTACAGAATGGCGGTGGCATACCAGAAGCCAGGCATGGTGGTCTCATCGACCATCAGGATCTGATAGTAAACCGCACCGCTCTGATTGGCGCGTGCAGCGATTGCACGCTGCACATCATCCGGCGAGCCGCGTGAATGGGCGCTGACGGTGCCGAGCTTCGGCAGGCCATAGCTTTGCGCGCGAGTGATCTCCTGCGCCTGACTAGTGGGCGCTGGCGGGGGTTGTGGCGTGGTGTGCAGTGCGGCACAGCCGCTCAGCAGCAGGCCCAGCAGCAGAATAAGCGTACGCATGGTGGCTCCGGAAAACAGGCAGATGACTCAAGTGTAAGCCATCTGCCCCGGCTCATCAGTCGTTGAGGCGGAAAATACTCACCAGCTGGGTCAGATGATGGCCTTTCTGACTCAGGTGCTGCGCCGTGTGCTCGGACTGGTTAATCATGTCGCTGCTCTGATGGGTCGCATGGCTGATGTGGTTCATTGCCAGATTGACCTGACCAATACCCGCAGCCTGCTCCTGGGCGGCGATATTGATTTCCCCCATCAGGGTTTTCACCTGTTCGATATGGCTGACAATATGGCTCATGGCGTCACGCGTTTGTTCCGAGAGCGCATGGCCGGCGGCCACTTTGTCGATCGAACTGGCAATCAGCCCGTCAATCTCCTTCGCCGCATTGGCGCTGCGCTGCGCCAGCGCACGCACTTCCGCAGCGACGACCGCGAAGCCTTTGCCGTGCTCACCGGCGCGCGCCGCCTCAACCGCAGCGTTGAGCGCCAGAATATTGGTCTGGAAGGCAATCGACTCGATCACGTGGGTAATGTCGGCGATGCTCTGCGAGGCAATGCGAATCTCCGCCATGGTCTCTACCGAGCGCGCCACGGTGCTGCCGCCCTGGCTGACGGTGCTGGCGGCTTCACCGACCAGCGCCATCGCCTGACGCACATTAGCGGCGGTTTGCGCCACGGTTGCGCCAAACTGCTCCATGCTGGCCGAGGTCTCTTCGACGCTGCTCGCCTGGCGGCCAATCTGCTCGCTGATGCTGGAACTGCTGGCCGCAATGGTGTCGGTGCCGTCGCTGATCTCACGCGCGGCGGCGCGTACCTGGCCTACCACTTTCTCCAGACCGTCGCCAATGCCGTTAATCGCGTTCACCAGCTGGCCGATCTCGTCGCGGCGCGCTGAGTCGAGGTGCGCCTGCAGATTACCCGCCGCGTACTGCTCGGCCAGATGGATCACCTGCTGCAGCGGCCGGGTAATGGCGCGCCGGCTATACAGCACAAAGCCAATGGCAAAGGCGAGTACCAGCGCCAGGCCAATCAGCATGAACAGATTGCGGCTGTGGGTGATCGGTGCCAGCAGGCTGGCGCGGCTGACTTCACCGGCGATAATCCAGTTCCAGCCCGGCAGTTGCTGCCATGCCAGCAGGCGGGTTTCGCCCTGATGCGCGATCTCCAGCAGGCCGTGCGGCTGCGTCAGGATCTGCTGCTGTACGCTGCGATCCCAGTCCGGCAGCTTGCCTTCTGACTGACGGGCAAACAGATACTGGCCCTGTGCGCTGCCCGGCGTGCCGTTCAGCACGAAGAAGCTGCCGCTGTCACCGAGACGTCGCGCCAGCACTTTCTCCCGCATCAGCGCGTACTGTTTATCAATCTGCACGCCAACAAACAGAATGGCGATGACTGCGCCGCTGTCGTCCTGCACCGGCTGGTATTGCGTGATATAGCGATGGCCGAACAGCGTCGCCAGGCCGCGATACACTTCGCCCCTATTCACGCTGCGCCACGCCGCGCTGCTGCGATCAAGCTGGGTGCCCACCGCGCGGCTGCCATCCTCTTTCTTCAGTGAGGTCGCGATGCGAATGTAATCCTCGCCGTCGCGCACAAAAATGGTGGAGACTGCACCGGTACGATCGAGAAAATCGTCCACGGCGATCTGATCGAGGTTGAGGGTTTTCAGCCCGGCACGCAGCGTCGGCGTGCTGAACGATCCCACCTGAATACGTGAGCTGTCGTCACGGCTGAATCGCTTGGGTAAAAAGCTCTGAAACAGCCGGGTATAGTTCGCCACTTCTTCCGATAAGGTCGCGTTAAACATCGTGGCCATTTCATTAATGCCGAGCACCTGGTTTTGCATATCGTCGACAGCCAACTGCTCCAGCTGGCGCGCGGCGTTATGGCTGAGCGTTAACGTCAGGGCAAACAGCACGATTGCCACACTGAAAGACGTCAATACAGACAGCTTAATTCCGAGACCCATGGCGCTGAGAGAGAGACGCTTCATAAAGTACCTTTAATAAATAACTGGAGGGGTACAGGATCAACGGCAAAATGCGGTAAATGTTTAGGGCAGAAATTAATCGAAATAAATGTGATGTGGCTCGCGTTTTGGCCGGCAGCACGTACACTGAGACCAGTGATAATCATTCTCAACGGAGACGGTATGATTGAGTTGGCAACGGAGAACCTGGCGGGCATTGAGTGTATTCACGCGGCACCGGCCGGACAGCGGCTGGCGCGCTTACCCACCATCCTGTTTTATCACGGATTTACCTCGTCGAAAGAGGTGTACAGCTACTTTGCCGTGGCGCTGGCGCAGGCCGGTTTCCGTGTGGTGATGCCGGATGCAGAGATGCACGGCGCACGCTACAACGGCGATACCGACGCGCGCATGACGCACTTCTGGGAGATTTTGCGCCAGAACATTGATGAAGTGCCGCTGCTGGAAGCGGCGCTGCGCGACAACGATTGGGTGGCGGACGAGCGTTTCGCCATTGCCGGCGCCTCAATGGGCGGGATGACCGCGCTGGGCGCGATGGCGCGCTATCCACACCTGCACAGCGTTGCCTGCCTGATGGGCTCCGGTTACTTCATGCAGCTCAGTCAGACGCTGTTCCCGCCGCTGGTAGCGCACACGCCAGAGCAAAAAGCGGCGTTACAGGCGCGGCTGGCCCCGCTGGCAGCCTACGATCCCTGTCAGCAGCTGGCGCAGCTGGCTAACCGGCCGCTGCTGTTATGGCACGGTGAAGCGGATGAAGTCGTACCGTTTGCCGAAACGGTACGGCTGGAGAAGGCGTTGCGCGAGGTGCAGCTCGACAGCCGGCTCACCTTTCTGGCGGAAAAGCAGATCGGGCACAAAATCACGCCGCCAGCGCTCACCGCGCTGGTCAGTTTCTTTAAACATCATTTGTAAAACGGAACGGGCTGGCGGCGCGGAGCACGCCAGCCCGGGATAACAGGCCGGACTACAGTTGTGACGACAAGCGGTCGGCGGCGCTGGTGTTCGCGCTGACCGGGTTACCGCCTGGCGCATCCAGCCGGTTAACGTAGACATAGCCTGAAGCCGCTTTGCTGCTGTTACTTCTCATCTGCAGCGCCTGGTCAGCGGAGCTGGCAAGAGCGGGGGTAGACAGGAAGAGACCCAGTAAAGTGGCGATAATGACAGCTTTCATAATCGACTCCTCACTCCAGGGATTTCACTCTCAGGCGCGCTGATTAAGCCAAACCGTTGCGCCTGTAGAGAGTTTAGTTCTTCACCAGTACGACGCCAGATCGTCATGCTGAACGCCTCGTTCAGGGATTTTGAACAATCTCTGACTAACCTGCTGAATCTCAATCCTTAGCACGAAAGGTGTCCCCGCCTGGCACGGCAGCGACAATTTGATGAATTGTGCGCTTGAGTTTCCCCGGCGAGGTCAGTATGATTACGCGTCAATTTTTCAGCTGCATTCAGAGGTGTGTTTCATCTTTTGGGTGATTCGCAACCTATAACGTTCCTTGCTTCCGTGGGCCGCAGCTGACCCTGACAGGAGGCTG
>NZ_JASEWO010000336.1:0-1712 GCF_030024295.1 Pantoea sp. Pa-EAmG | reverse complement strand
TTTTACATTAGCCCATGCCGCGCCCACTTATGCATTAGTACAAATTAACCAGCAGGCTCTGTTTTTTAATCTTATGAATCAGGGGGCTCAGGAAGCGGCTAAAGCCAGTGGTAAAGAGCTGGTGATTTATAACGCGAACGATAATCCTGTGGCACAAAACGATGCCATTGAAAACTATATTCAACAAGGCGTGAAAGGCATCTTAGTCGATGCCATCGATGTTAACGGCATTATGCCAGCGATTAAAGAAGCAGCCGCAGCGAAAATCCCGGTGATTGCGATTGATGCTGTATTACCAGCAGGCCCGCAAGCGTCGCAGGTTGGGGTGGATAACCTTGAAGGTGGTAAAATCCTCGGTAAATATTTTGTCGATTACGTGGCAAAAGAGATGGGGGGTAAGGCGCGCTTAGGCATTGTTGGTGCATTGAACTCAGCGATTCAAAACCAGCGTCAGAAAGGGTTTGAAGACACCATTAAAAGTAACAGCAAAATTACTGTTGCTGATGTGGTAGATGGTCAGAACATTCAGGACAACGCGATGACAGCGGCGGAAAACCTGATCACCGGTAATCCAGACCTCACCGCGATTTACGCCACCGGCGAACCGGCACTGCTTGGTGCCATTGCGGCGGTGGAAAACCAGGGACGCCAGAAAGATATCAAGGTGTTTGGTTGGGATCTGACCGCGAAAGCCATCAGCGGGATTGACGGCGGCTATGTGACGGCGGTGCTGCAACAGGATCCGAAAAAGATGGGCGAAGAGGCGCTGAAAGCACTTAACGCCATCAATGAAGGAAAAGCTGTCAATAAAACGATTCTGGTGCCTGCCACCGTGGTAACCAAAGCGAACGTGGATACTTACCGTCCGCTGTTTAAATAAGTGCGTTGTTGCGAGAGGTGGCCGGAAGGCCACCGTTAAAGACCCACGGACAGCAGTGCACTGAGTTCACACTCAGTTGGAAAGGCTTTCAGTGTTCCGGTACGGCTCACGGTAATGGCGGCCGCCGCGCTGGCATGCTGCAGCGCGAGGACATCGGGCGCGACACCGCGCAGTAAGGCCGAAGCAAGTAGCACCGCCAGGAACGTATCGCCTGCTCCGGTGCTATCTACGACCTGAATCGGTGTTGCCGGGCAAAAATGGTGTTGGGCATCGGTGATCAGTTCAGCACCTGCGGCGCCCTGAGTAATAACCAGAGTGGGGATACCAACAGGTTGCAGCAGTTCGGCTTCATGTTGATTGACCACGGCAATATCGACCAGCGGCCACAAATCGGCAAAGTCTGGGTTGGCGGGGGAAGGATTAAATACGGTGATGAGCCCATGATTTTTTGCCCAGCTAAACAGGGCGCGGGTCTTATCAACGGAGAAATTACCTTGCTGTAACAGAATATCGCCGGCTGAGGCATCCGCTAAATGCGCCAGGATAATATCCAGCGTTAGCGCTTCGGCTGCTGCCATGGTGGTAATAATCGCATTGTCGCCGTCGTGACTGGTAAAAATGATTGAGGTGTCACTATGTTCAGAAATACTATTTTGAGGATTTAACGTTAATTTTTCGCTTTGCATGCAATCGCGAATCCACTCGCCGTTAATATCGTTACCGGTGGCGGCTATTAATTGTGTATCGATACCGCAGCGGGAAATGACAATCGCCTGATTAGCGCCTTTTCCGCCGATATCTTGCGATGATTTTACGCCATGAATGGATACGC
>NZ_JASEWO010000120.1:0-14775 GCF_030024295.1 Pantoea sp. Pa-EAmG | reverse complement strand
ACGATCAGCAAATTGCGCTGGCGGTGATCAACACCACTTACGCCAGCCAGATTGGCCTGACCCCGGCGAAGGACGGCATCTTCGTAGAAGATAAAGACTCGCCGTACGTGAACCTGATCGTTAGCCGCGAAGACAACAAAGACGCGGAGAACGTGAAGAAGTTTGTTGAGGCTTATCAGTCAGACGAAGTGTCTGAAGCCGCCAACAAAATCTTCAACGGCGGCGCAGTGAAAGGCTGGTAATTATCCCTTTCATGCGGTGCAGGGCGGCTTCGGCCGCCCTTTCTATTTCAGCATGTGGCAGCTGACTTGTTATTTCTGGTCGTCCTTGTTTCAATAACGCCACTTTATATTACATGAGGATGTTGCCATGCGTTTTTTACCGCTCTGCTTGTTGGCATTGATGCTGACCGGGTGCGTGCGTGAATATCACCCAATAAGCAGTGCTCCGTCTCGCCCGCAGCAATCAACCAGCGAACCTCAGCGCAAACCGGCTGCGCGTCCGGCCCCGGTGAAGATCTATACCGATGCGACCGATCTGGTCAGCAATCCGTTCCGCGATCTGGGCGAAGTGTCGGGTGATGATTGCCAGAGCAGCACCCAGGACTCACCGCCGAACCTCAATACCGCGCGTAAACGCCTGCAGATTAAAGCGGCCGGCATGAAAGCCAACGCCGTGCTGCTGCACAAGTGTGAAATTGTCTCCAGCACGCCAGGCTGCTATCGCCAGGCGGTATGCCAGGGTTCCGCGCTGAAAGTCTCCAATCAATGAGTGAATTTGCCTTTGCGCAAATCGGCGTGATCCGTTCGCCGTGGAAAGAGAAATTTGCCGTACCGCGCCAGCCGGGTCTGGTGCAGGACGGCGGTGGCGAACTGCATCTGCTGGCGCCGTACAATCAGCCTGAAGCGGTGCGTGGACTGGAGGCATTCAGCCATCTGTGGGTGCTGTTCGTCTTTCACCAGACCATGGCCGGCGGCTGGCGCCCAACCGTACGCCCGCCGCGCCTCGGCGGTAATGCCCGCATGGGCGTATTTGCCACCCGCTCGACCTTTCGCCCCAATCCTATCGGCATGTCGCTGGTTGAGCTCAAAGGCATCCGCTGCGAGCAGCAACAGGTGATTCTGCAATTAGGCAGCCTCGATTTGGTGGACGGCACCCCTGTGGTGGATATCAAGCCTTACCTGCCCTTCGCCGAAGCGCTGCCTGAGGCGCGCGCGGGGTTCGCTCAGAGCGCGCCCGACGCCAGCATGCCGGTGCGTTTCTCCGCGCAGGCGCAGCAGCAGCTGCAGCTGCAGCAACGTCACTACCCGCAGCTGGCGCGCTTTATCACTGAAGTGCTGGCGCAGGATCCGCGTCCGGCTTATCGCAAAGGTGAAAGCCCTGGCCGTGAATATGCCGCGTGGCTGCTCGACTTTAATGTGCGCTGGCGCATTGACGCGGCGGGAACCGAGGTGATCGCGCTCGATCCACGCTAAAACAAGCTTTTGAGTGACGGATCTCGCTGGTACACTAGCCGCCAGCAAATTTTTTGTTCGTATCCTTCCGTACAACTGGAATCGTAAATTAATGCGTACTACTCAATATCTGCTCTCCACCCTGAAGGAGACGCCTTCCGATGCTGAAGTGATCAGCCACCAGCTGATGCTGCGCGCCGGTATGATCCGCAAACTGGCTTCCGGTCTCTATACCTGGCTGCCGACCGGTATTCGCGTGCTGCGAAAAGTTGAAAACATCGTGCGCGAAGAGATGAACAACGCCGGTGCGATTGAGATCTCCATGCCGGTGGTTCAGCCAGCCGATCTGTGGGAAGAGAGCGGACGCTGGGAGCAGTACGGCCCGGAGCTGCTGCGCATTAAAGACCGCCACGAACGTCCGTTTGTGCTGGGTCCGACCCATGAAGAAGTGGTCACCGACCTGATCCGCAACGAGCTCAGCTCCTATAAGCAGCTGCCGCTCAACGTCTATCAGATCCAGACCAAATTCCGTGATGAAGTACGCCCGCGTTTTGGCGTGATGCGTTCGCGCGAATTCATCATGAAGGATGCGTATTCGTTCCACACCTCGCAGGAGTCGCTGCAGGAAACTTACGATGCGATGTACCGCGCCTACAGCCAGAGCTTCAGCCGCATGGGGCTGGATTTCCGCGCCGTACAGGCCGATACCGGTTCGATTGGCGGCAGCGGCTCGCATGAGTTCCAGGTGCTGGCGCAGAGTGGTGAAGATGATGTGATCTTCTCCAGCGAGTCCGATTACGCGGCCAACATTGAGAAAGCCGAAGCGCTGGCTCCTGCCGGTGAACGCCCGGCGGCAACGCAGGTGCTGACGCAGTTCGCTACGCCAAACGCGAAAACCATCGCCGAGCTGGTCGAACAGCACCAGATCCCGGTAGAAAAAACGGTGAAAACGCTGATCGTGAAAGCCAGCGAAGAGAGCGGCCATTCGCTGGTTGCGCTGCTGTTACGCGGCGACCACGAGCTCAACGAAATCAAAGCCGAGCATCTGGACATCGTGGCCGCGCCACTGGAAATGGGCAGCGAGGAAGAGATTCGCGCCGCCATCGGTGCCGGTTTTGGTTCTCTCGGTCCGGTCGGTCTGACCATCCCGGTGATTGCTGACCGCACCGTAGCAAAAATGAGTGACTTCGCGGCAGGCGCCAACATTGATGGCCAGCACTATGCCGGCATCAACTGGGGTCGCGATCTGCCAGAAGCACGCGTAGAAGATATTCGTAACGTGGTAGAAGGCGATCCGAGCCCGGATGGCAAAGGCGTGCTGATGATTAAACGCGGCATTGAAGTCGGCCACATCTTCCAGCTCGGCACCAAATATTCGGACGCGATGAAGGCAGCGGTACAGGGTGAAGATGGTCGCAATCAGATCATGACCATGGGCTGCTACGGTATCGGTATCACCCGCGTGGTGGCGGCGGCTATCGAACAGAACCACGACGAGCGCGGGATTATCTGGCCAGCGGCGCTGGCACCGTTCGAAGTGGCGATTCTGCCGATGAACATGCACAAATCCTTCCGCGTGAAAGAGCTGGCGGAACAGCTGTACAACGAGCTGCGCGCCAAAGGCATCGACGTCATTCTTGACGATCGTAAAGAGCGTCCGGGCGTGATGTTCGCCGATATGGAACTGATTGGCGTACCGCACACTATCGTGATTGGCGACCGCAACCTGGATAACCAGGAGATCGAGTATAAAGCCCGCGCCGCCAGCGAGAAGCAGATGATTAAGCAGCACGACATCGTCGACTTCCTCAGCCGCGCCCTTAACAAGTAATCCCCTGACGCCTCCTGCCGGAGGCGTTTTTTTTAGCGTAGCTTGCCGCGCAGCGCCTTCACATTGCTGCGTCGTGATTTACCTTCCAGCCGCCGCTCTCGGGACGCCCGCGTCGGGCGCGTCGCGCGGCGCACTTTCTCCACCGTTGTCAGCTCGCGTATCAGGTTGATTAGCCGCTGCAGCGCCGCTTCGCGGTTCATCTCCTGGCTGCGATACTCCTGCGCTTTGATAATCACCACGCCATCGGCGCTGATCAAATGGTGGTTCGCCTCCAGCAGCCGCTGTTTATAAAACGGCGGTAGCGACGAGGCGTGAATATCGAAACGCAGATGGATAGCGGTCGACGTCTTATTGACGTGCTGGCCGCCCGCGCCCTGAGCGCGAATGGCACTGAGCTCCACTTCATTGTCCGCAATTGAAACACTACGTGACAGCACAATCATCTGCCACCTGCCGTTATCAGCGCGGTTGTATCCGGAAATAACCTGTTCATCAACTTAACCTTTTGTGCGCCGCCAGGCTGGCTGAGACCAGTGCTGGCTGTCACTTTTTGCCCTTTCTTTGCCACCTTCCCTGCGCCCCCTGGCTGATTTCCAGCGAACCCCTGTGATATAGTCGCATATCAACCAGAGTATTGATGCTCTGCTGAGGAGGTGTATGTGCAAAAGTATTGTGAGTTAGTTCGCCAGAAGTATGCCGAAATTGGTAGTGGCGACCTGGGGTATGTGCCAGACGCGATAGGTTGCGCGCTAAACGCACTCAACGATATTGCCGCTAATTCTGCGCTAAACTCTTCTGTCAGGGAACAAGCAGCTTACGCTGCTGCAAACTTATTGGTGAGCGACTATGTTGACGAATGAAGCCTACAAACCCATCAACTGTGATGACTACGACAACCTCGAGCTCGCCTGTACCAAACACTGGACGCTGTCGCTGGAGCTCAAAAACGGCGACCAGCTGAAGGCGAAAGCCGTGGACATGGTCTCACGTAAAAACGTCGAGTATCTTGCGGTCGACCTCTCCGGTGAAACGCGCGAGCTGCGTCTCGACCACATCGCCAGCTTCAGCCATCCTGAGCTGGGCACCGTTATCGTCAGCGAAGACGAATAATCTCTCCCCGGGCGGGAAAGCTATTCCCGCCCACCTCGCTTAAGGCTGCAGCGAAGCGTAGTACGCCGCTAAATCATCCATATCCTGATCGCTCAACCCGGCCACAAAGGCTTTCATTACCTCTGCCTGACCGCCACTGCGCTCGCCTTTTTTGTAAGCCTGCAGCGAATGCAGCAGGTAGGGCGCATGCTGCCCGGCCAGATTAGGGTAAAGCGGCACCGCGCTCTTACCTTCCGAGCCATGGCACGCCATACAGCTGGCGGCTTTCTGCGCGCCGGCCTTGACGTCGCCCTGCGCAAACGCCGGCAGCGCAGCAGCCAGTAGCGCCGCGACCATCCACTGTTTCATCATTGCTGTTCCTTTTTAGGGTGTTGACCAGATCGCCTGCCAGCCTTGCGTCTCGCCCGCCGCGCCTGCGCGGGTGACAAACAGCCCCGGCGCGGCAATCAGCGTCTGGTTGTAGTAAATCAACGGAATGCGTTCACGCTGCCACGGCGGGACGCCCAGCTCCTGCCACAGTTTTTTCATTTCGCGACCACCAGTCCGGCCGACAACATGGTGATAGCCGTGGGCCTGAAAGCGCACAATAACCTGTTCATTCCCCGCCGGCTGGCGCAGTTCCGCCTGCGCCAGGCTGGCGCGTAGTTCACCCAGCCCATCAGGCAAAATTAATGGCTGCGTCAGCGGCTGCCAGGTTAGCGAGTGCTGACTCAGTGAGTGCTGTCGCGGCAGCCAGTAAAGCCGTTCCCGGTAGCGCCGCAGTTCGTGCGCGCCAAAGCGCAGACACGGCTGTGCATCTTCACGGCTGTGCATCACCTCATCGGTAATGCGCTGCAGCGCGTCGCGCGCGGGCATTGCACCACCGCGCTCGCCAATCCAGCGCCGCAGCAGCGCGTGCCGTCGCGCCTCGCTACAGGCCAGCAGCGGCGGAAAATGCAGCGCGCCCTGGGCATCGGTCAGTTGCGCCAGCTGCTCGCTGAGCAGCTCATCCAGCAGTTGCTCCTGCTCACCGCACAGCGCTGCGCTGCGGGCGCTGGCCGCGCTGAAGTGCGGCCAGCGCGCCTGCAGCAGCGGCAGCACCTCCTGGCGCAGGAAATTGCGATCGTAGCGGCGGTCAGCGTTGCTCTCATCGTCAATCCAGTCCAGCTGGTGCCCGACAGCGTAAGCTTCCAGCTGCTGACGGCTGAGGTTGAGCAACGGGCGCAGATGCCAGTGGCCGTTAACCTGCCGCTGCTGCGGCATCGCCGCCAGACCCGCCGGACCGCTACCGCGCTTCAGCGCCAGCAGCAGCGTTTCAGCCTGATCATCAACATGCTGAGCAGTAAGTAAGTACTCACCGGGTTGCAGGTGAGTGAACAGCGCCTGATAGCGCGCCGTGCGTGCCGCTGCTTCGATGCCGCCATCGCGAGCGTCCACCTGCACGCGCAGCACCTCGCAGGGAATGTGCCACTGCTGACACTGCTGCTGGCAGTGCGCCGCCCAGCGATCGGCGTTGGGGCTTAAACCATGATGCACGTGTAATGCGCGCACGCGCAGCTGCGGCTGCTGGCGTTGCCAGCTCACTAACTGATGCAGCAGAACGCTGGAATCGAGCCCGCCGCTGAATGCCAGCACGCAGCGGGCATCGGCTGGCAGCAGCGCAGCAAGATGAGAAAAGGACATGCACGCATTCCGTTGAGGTGAACCGCCGGATTGCGGCTCACTGCGCGCGCTATTTTACGCCTGATACAGCTCCAGCGGCAAACCATCCGGATCGGGGAAGAAGGTGCAGGCTTTACCGGTGAGAGCATCGATGCGGATTGGCTCGCACACCACGCCCTTTTCTGCCAGCGCGGCAACCGACTGTTCGACATCATCCACACAAAACGCCAGATGGCGCAGCCCGCACGCTTCCGGCCCGCTGACGCGCGGCGGCGGCGCAGGAAACGAGAACAGCTCAATGGTATAGACGCCATTAAGGCCAAGATCGCCTTTCCATGAGTCGCGCTCAGCGCGATAGTATTCGCCCAGTAGCTCAAAGCCCAGCACGTCGCAGTAAAACGCCTTACTGCGCTGATAATCGGTGGCAATAATGGCGATGTGGTGGATCTGTTTTATCTGCAGCATAGCGGCTCCGAAAGTATTCTGAGCCGCTTAGCCTACGTGCCCGGCGCGACGCTGAAAAGAGGCAATTATCTGAAGTTAGCGCGCAGGCTCGTCACGCAGCACGCGCACCAGATAGCGACCGTCGTCGGTGAGCGTGGCACCGTGAATATCCGTTTCAAAGCCGGGATAGTGCCGCCCGATGGTGCAGAGCATCAGCAGGAAATCCAGCACCGCCCGGCTCTGTTCGGTAATCATCTCGCCCGGCATCACCAGCGGCACGCCTGGCGGATAAGGCAGGATCATGTTGGCTGAAATCCTCCCGACCAACTCGCGAATGTCCACGGTTTCCACCAGTCCCTGCACCTGCCGCTGAAACGCCTGGTGCGGCGTCATCTTCATCTCCGGCAGAACGTCGAATGCCCGCAGCATCAGACGCGGCAAATCGTGCTGCAGGATCAGCTGGTGAATGCCCTGCGCCAGCGTCTGGATGCGCATGTTACGGTAGAAGTCAGGATCTTCAGCATAGAGATCCGGCAGCATATTTTTTACCCGCAGGTTGAGATCGTAGGCGCGTTTGAACTCCGTCAGTCCGCGCAGCACGCTCATCGCTTTGGTTTTATCGATGCCAATGCTGAACAGGAACAGCAGATTGTACGGCCCGGTCTTTTCCACCACGATGCCACGCTGGTCGAGGAATTTCGCCACCAGCGCGGCCGGAATGCCCTCTTCCGCCATCTGGCCCAGTTCGCTCATGCCCGGCGTGAGAATGGTGACTTTGATGGGATCGAGGTACATATGATCGCGATCGGCGTGGGTAAAGCCGTGCCACGCCTCGTCGCCTGGCTGAATCGGCCAGCATTCGGCTTCATCCACCTGCTCCGGCTGCCAGATATCAAAGAACCAGCCGTCAGACTCTTCGCGCAGCCGCTGGATCTCGCGGCGAAAATGCAGCGCGCGCTCCACCGAGCGATTAATCAGCCGCCGGCCCGGATTACCGCGCAGCATCGCCGCCGCGGTCTCAATCGAAGAGACGATCGCGTAGCTCGGCGAGGTGGTGGTGTGCATCATGTAGGCTTCGTTGAAGGTGTCGTGATCGTAATCGCCCTTGATGTGAATCAGCGACGCCTGTGAGAACGCCGCCAGCAGTTTGTGGGTCGACTGGGTTTCATAGATCACTTTGCCGGGGATGCGCTCGCCGCTCATGCCGCTTTTGCCGCTGTAGATAGGGTGAAAATTGGTGTACGGCACCCAGGCGGAATCGAAATGAATGGACGGCACGTCCAGCGTCTGTTTGATGTATTGCGTGTTATACAGCAGACCGTCGTAGGTTGAGTTGGTGATGACCGCATGCACCGGCCAGCTGGCGCGCGGGGTCGCGTTAACTTTCTGCTGAATGCTGTCGCGGGTGAATTCGCGCTTAGGGATGCCACCCAAAATGCCCAGCGCGTTGCGCGTTGGTTTGAGCCAGATGGGGATGATGTCGCTCATCATCAGCAGATGCGTCAGCGATTTGTGGCAGTTACGGTCAATCAATACCGTGCTGCCGGCCGGTGCGGCGTACATTCCGACGATTTTATTCGAGGTCGACGTGCCGTTGGTGACCATATAGCTCTGCTCAGCGCCAAAGGTGCGCGCCACATACTCTTCTGCTTCGAGGTGCGGACCGGTGTGATCGAGCAGCGAACCCAGCTCAGTGACCGAGATCGAAACATCCGCTTTGAGCGTGTTGGCGCCGAAGAAATCATAGAACAGGCTGCCGACCGGGCTTTTCTGAAACGCTGTGCCGCCCATGTGGCCCGGCGTGCAGAAGGTGTATTTCCCCTCTTTGACGTAGGTGAACAGCGCTTTGGTCAGCGGCGGCATAATTTTGTCGATGTACTCATCGGTGTACTGCCGGATATGCAGCGCGATATCGTCAGCGGCGTTGAGCGCGTATTCGAAGAAGTGCAGCGCCATGCGCATTTCATTAATGCTGACATCCATCTGCGAATGGGTGTTGATGAAGGCATACAGCGGCAGTGATTCATTAAGCTGATTGATGTCGCTGCACAGCGCCAGGCTGTAGTCGTCCCAGTCAAATATCACCCCGCAGACGCGCGGGTTGTGTTCGATCAGTTTCAGCAGGTCGCTGGCATTGTTGGGATAAACGGTCTGGAAACCCTGCAGCTTCAGCGCCGCGTCCAGTTCGCGAATCGGTTCATCTTTGTAGAACGCGCCGTGCGGTCCCATGATCGCAATAATATTCAATGCTCACCTCCTGTGGTGTTGTGGCACGGAATAAGGATAGCGAAAAGTGGCGGGTGAATGTTCCGGAATAGCGCCGTTGTTGGCCTGATGTTTGCCAGCGAGGCATATCAGGTCGCCATGAATGGCGACCCTACAGGATTACTGCCGGTATTTTGTAGGGTGCGCATTGAGGTACAAACAGGCATAAAAAAAGCGGACCGGGGTCCGCTTCTGTGAAGGCTTTTCGGCGCTTACGCGTAGCCGTAGCTCATCAGGCGCTGATAGCGGCGGTTAAGCAGCTCTTCCGTACTCAGCACATCGAGATCGGCCAGATCGGCCAGCAGCTGCTGCTTGAGCGCTGCCGCCATGTCCACCGGATGACGGTGCGCGCCGCCCAGCGGTTCCGGGATGATCGAATCGATCAGCTTCAGCTCTTTCAGACGCCCCGCGGTGATGCCCATCGCTTCTGCGGCCAGTGGCGCTTTGTCAGCGCTCTTCCACAGAATTGACGCACAGCCTTCCGGTGAGATCACCGAGTAGGTGCTGTACTGCAGCATATTCACTTTATCGCCAACGCCAATCGCCAGCGCGCCGCCGGAGCCGCCTTCGCCGATCACGGTACAGATCACCGGGATCTTCAGGCCTGACATCTCGCGCAGGTTGCGGGCAATCGCTTCAGACTGGCCGCGCTCTTCCGCACCCACGCCTGGATAGGCACCTGGCGTGTCGATGAAGGTGATCAGCGGCATCTTAAAGCGCTCAGCCATCTCCATCAGACGCAGCGCTTTACGGTAGCCCTCGGGTGCTGGCATACCGAAGTTACGACGGATTTTCTCTTTGGTTTCGCGTCCTTTCTGATGGCCAATCACCATCACCGGACGCCCATCCAGACGCGCGATGCCGCCGACAATGGCTTTATCATCGGCATAGGCGCGGTCGCCAGCCAGCTCGTCGAAATCATCAAACGCATTGCGGACATAGTCCAGCGTGTAAGGACGCAGCGGATGGCGCGCCAGCTGCGCAACCTGCCATGCACCCAAATCGGAGAAGATTTTACGGGTCAGCTCAACGCTTTTCTCGCGCAGACGCTGCACTTCTTCATCCAGATTAATATCGTGTTTCTCATCCGAACGGCCAATTGACTTCAGCGAGTCGATTTTCGCTTCCAGTTCTGCGATTGGCTGTTCAAAATCCAGGTAATTAAGACTCATAATGTTCCTGTTTTAGTCAAACTCCAGTTCCACCTGCTCCGATCCTACTAACGACCGCAAATCGTTGAGTAAACGATCGCTGGGCGAAATACGCCACGCTGCACCAAAGCGCAGCTTCGCCCGCGCATCTGCTCTCTGATAATAGAGATGCACCGGAATGGTCCCGGAGCGATGAGGCTCCAGAGACTGGCGGAGACGGTTTAAAAGCTGGTCATCAATTTGCCTGTCCGTCAGCGAGATAGCAAGTCCGCGCGCGTATTTTTCCCGCGCTTCGTCGATGTCCATCACTTCTCGAGCGGTCATTTTAAGGCCACCGCTAAAGTCATCAAAGCTGACCTGTCCACTGACGATCAGGATACGGTCTTTCTCCAGCAACTGCTGGTATTTATCTAACGCATCGGTAAATAACATCACTTCCAGACGACCAGAGCGATCGTCGAGAGTACAAATACCAATTCGGTTGCCGCGTTTCGTGACCATCACGCGAGCGGCAATCACCAGCCCCGCCGCGATGGTTACTTTACCACGATCCGTCGGATGCATGTCCTTCAGGCGCATGCCGCCAACGTAGCGATCAATTTCTTTAAGATACTGATTAATTGGGTGGCCGGTGAGATACAAACCCAGCGTCTCACGCTCACCGTCCAGTTGAATCTGTTCCGGCCATGGCGTGATGTTGGTGTATGACTTCTCCACCTGTTCAGGCTCTTCGGCCAGCACGCCAAACATATCTGCTTGTCCGGTCGCTTCCGCTTTTGCGTGCTGATCCGCAGCTTTCAATGCATCGCTGAGCGCGCTCATCAAGGCTGCACGATGCGGACCAAGGCGATCAAAAGCTCCCGACATGATCAGCTTTTCCATCACACGACGGTTAATCTTTTTCGTGTCGGTGCGAGCGCAGAGATCAAACAGCTCTTTGAAGTAGCCGCCTTCGTTACGTGCTTCGATGATGGCTTCAATCGGCCCTTCACCCACGCCTTTAATGGCGCCGATACCATAGACGATTTCGCCTTCATCATTCACATGGAACGGATACAAGCCGGAGTTGATATCGGGCGGCAGCACTTTCAGGCCCATGCGCCAGCACTCATCCACCAAGCCAACGACCTTCTCGGTGTTGTCCATATCGGCGGTCATTACCGCTGCCATAAATTCTGCCGGGTAGTGCGCTTTCAGCCACAACGTCTGGTAAGACACTAAAGCATAGGCTGCCGAGTGCGACTTGTTAAAGCCATAACCCGCAAACTTCTCTACCAGATCGAAGATCTTCATCGAGAGTTCACCGTCAACACCCATGCTTTCTGCACCGTCCTGGAACACCGAACGTTGTTTGGCCATCTCTTCGGGTTTCTTTTTACCCATTGCACGGCGCAGCATATCCGCGCCACCCAGGGTATAACCCGACAGCACCTGAGCGATCTGCATCACCTGTTCCTGATACAGGATGATGCCGTAGGTGGGTTCCAGTACCGGCTTCAGGGTTTCGTGCTGCCACTGAATATCCGGGTACGAAATTTCTTCACGGCCGTGCTTACGGTCAATGAAGTTATCAACCATGCCCGATTGCAGCGGTCCCGGGCGGAACAGTGCCACCAGTGCGATCATATCTTCAAAGCAGTCCGGCTTCAGACGCTTGATCAGATCTTTCATGCCGCGTGATTCAAGCTGGAAAACCGCTGTGGTTTCCGAGCGTTGCAGCATATCGAAGCTTTTCTTATCATCCAGCGGGATGGCGGCGATATCAATCGGCTCCAACCCTTCTTTGGCGCGGCGCGGGTTAATCATCTTCAGCGCCCAGTCAATGATGGTCAGCGTGCGCAAGCCGAGGAAGTCAAACTTCACCAGGCCGGCGTATTCCACATCATTTTTATCAAACTGGGTTACCGGGAATTGGCCATTCTCATCACAGTAAAGCGGCGCAAAATCAGTGATTTTGGTCGGTGCGATAACCACCCCACCGGCGTGTTTACCGGCGTTACGTGTGACACCTTCCAGCTTGCGCGCCATATCGATTAGCGCTTTGACCTCTTCATCTGCCTCGTAGATTTCCGGCAGCTGCGGTTCCGCTTCAAAGGCTTTTTCCAGCGTCATGCCGGGATCCGGCGGGATCAATTTGGAGATGCGATCCACAAAGCCATACGGATGACCCAGCACACGTCCTACGTCGCGGATAACCGCTTTCGCCGCCATGGTACCGAAGGTGATGATTTGCGAAACCGCTTCGCGCCCATACATCTCGGCAACGTGATCGATCACCTGATCGCGCTTCTCCATGCAGAAATCGACGTCGAAGTCAGGCATTGAGACACGTTCCGGGTTCAGGAAACGTTCGAACAGCAGATCAAATTCCAGCGGGTCGAGGTCAGTGATTTTCAGCGCATACGCGACCAGAGAGCCTGCACCCGAACCACGGCCCGGCCCAACCGGGATACCGTTATCCTTCGACCACTGGATAAACTCCATCACGATCAGGAAGTAGCCAGGGAAGCCCATCTGGTTGATAACGTTGAGTTCAATCTCAAGACGTTCATCATATTCTGGCCGCTTCTCTGCACGCACCTTGTCATCCGGGAACAGGAATTCCAGACGCTCTTCCAGCCCTTCACGAGACTTCATGACGAGGAAATCTTCAGTCGTCATTTCCCCGGTGGGGAATTGCGGCAGGAAGTATTCACCCAGGCGTACCGTGACGTTACAACGCTTAGCAATCTCTACGCTGTTTTCCAGCGCTTCCGGGATGTCCGAGAACAGCTCGCACATCTCCTCTTCGCTGCGCATATATTGCTGAGGACTGTAATGACGTGGGCGTTTTGGATCGTCCAGCGTGAAGCCATCATGAATCGCCACGCGAATTTCATGGGCGTCAAAATCTTCTTCGTTGAGGAAACAGACTTCGTTGGTGGCCACCACCGGCACACCTTCGGCAATCGCTAACTCAACGGCGGCATGCAGATAAGCCTCTTCATCGGCGCGTCCGGTACGCGTCAGCTCGAGGTAATAACGATTGGGGAAATGTTCCTGATAGAAACTGAGGCACTGCGACACCAGCGCACTGTTGCCGCGCAGTAGACTGCGGCCAACATCGCCCTTGCGTCCACCGGAGAGCAGAATGATGCCTTCACCCAGTTCGACCAGCCAGTCACGGTCAATAATCGGTCCGGCAATGCCATATCCACGCTGATAGGCACGGGAAATTAACAACGTAAGGTTCTGATAACCGGTGTTGTTGGCGGCAAGGACCGTGAGTTGTGTCAGCTCATCGCCCATCAACTCGCTGGCGACGTGGAAATCCGCACCAATAATCGGTTTGATGCCTGCATCGTGCGCACTGCCGTAAAAACGCACCAACCCGCAAAGGTTGATGTAATCGGTAATCGCAATCGCCGGCATACCCAGCGCAGCCGCCTTCTTGACCAATGGCTTAGTTTTCGCCAGGCCATCGACCATCGAATAGTCGCTGTGTACGCGCAGATGTATAAAACGAGGTTCAGCCATATCAGTTTCCGATTAAAACAGCGTCAGGCTATTAAAGCGCAGTCGGCTGACGCGCGGCCAGCACATCAGCATCAATCAGGGCATTTCGCACCGGTGCAAAGCTGCGGCGATGATGTGGCGTGGCACCAAACTGCGTCAATTTTTCCATATGCAACGCAGTTGGGTAGCCTTTGTGCTGGGCAAATCCATATTCCGGGAACAACAGATCCAGCTCGGCCATTTCACGATCGCGCGTGACTTTCGCGATGATCGAGGCTGCACTGATCTCTTGTACCAGGCTATCGCCCTTCACCACCGCCTGCGATGGCATGGGCAATGCCGGACAACGGTTGCCATCGATCAACACAAAATCAGGCGTAACAGGCAGACCCGCTACCGCACGCTGCATCGCCAGCATAGTGGCGTGCAGAATGTTGAGTTGGTCGATCTCTTCAGGCTCCGCCCGGCCGAGGCTCCAGGCTAGCGCTTTCTCTTTGATCTCGTCATACAGCGCCAGCCGACGCTTTTCGGAAAGCTTCTTTGAGTCGGCCAGCCCTTTAATCGGATTCGCGGGGTCGAGGATGACTGCTGCGGTGACAACGGCGCCGACCAGCGGACCTCGCCCCACTTCATCCACGCCAGCAATGCGCTGTGCGTTTGGGTAGATAAACTCAGTCATTGGCAATCTCCAGTACGGCGTCCGCGGCTTGCTCATCAGCATTCCAGCGAATCTGTTGATGCAACTCGTTGAAGGTGTTCAGCAGGTCATCGCGCTCTGGTCCGGCATGCAACAGAGGTTCCAGCGCAGCCGCCAGTGCCTCTGGCTGGCACTCTTCCTGCAACAGCTCTTTGACCAACTCCCGACCCGCCAGCAGATTGGGCAGTGAAACGTACGGCGTTTTCACCAAACGCTTCGCCAGCCAGAAGGTAAAGGGTTTCATGCGGTAACCGACCACCATCGGACACTTCGCCAGCATGCACTCCAGCGCAGCAGTGCCGGATGCGAGAATCGCCGCATCGCTGGCGATCATCGCCTGACGGCCTTTGCCATCCAGCAAATGCATCGGTAGCTCGGGCGCCACTTCAGCTTTAATCTGTTCAAACTGTTCGCGGCGTTTGGCATTGACCAGCGGCACCACGATTTCCAGCGCGGGATAACGCTGACGCAATAACTGTGCCGCACGCAAGAAATCCGCACTCAGCATTTCCACTTCTGCACCACGGCTACCCGGCAGCAAGCCCAGACAGATCGCATCCTCCGCGATGCCTAACTCACGTCGCGCCGCAGATTTGTCTGGCTGCAGCGGCATGGCATCTGCCATGGTGTGGCCGATAAAGCGGCAAGGTACGTTGAATCGATCGTAAAACGCTTTTTCAAACGGCA
>NZ_JASEWO010000119.1:0-14871 GCF_030024295.1 Pantoea sp. Pa-EAmG | reverse complement strand
TACTGAACGCCAAGTTCCACGCCAGCGAAGCGGATATCGTGGCACAGGCAGGTCAGCCAGCCGCGGTAACCATCGCGACCAACATGGCCGGTCGTGGTACGGACATCATGCTCGGCGGTAGCTGGCAGGCGGAAGTGGCCGCGCTGGAAAACCCGACGGAAGAGCAGATTGAAGCCATCAAGGCGGCGTGGAAATTGCGCCATGATGCGGTGCTGGCGGCAGGCGGTCTGCACATTATCGGTACCGAACGCCACGAATCACGCCGTATCGATAACCAGCTGCGCGGCCGTGCGGGCCGTCAGGGTGACGCCGGTTCTTCGCGCTTCTATCTGTCGATGGAAGATGCGCTGATGCGTATCTTTGCCTCCGATCGTGTGTCCAACATGATGCGTAAGCTGGGTATGAAGCCGGGTGAAGCGATTGAGCATCCGTGGGTAACCAAAGCGATTGCTAATGCGCAGCGCAAAGTTGAAAGCCGCAACTTCGATATCCGTAAACAGCTGCTGGAATACGACGACGTGGCTAACGATCAGCGCCGCGCCATTTACAGCCAGCGTAACGAACTGCTGGATGTCTCTGACGTTTCGGACACCATCAACAGCATCCGTGAAGATGTGTTCAAAGCCACTATCGACACTTACATTCCGCCGCAGTCGCTGGAAGAGATGTGGGACGTCCCGGGGCTGGAAGAGCGTCTGCGCAATGATTTCGATCTGGATCTGCCGATTGCCGAGTGGCTGGATAAAGAGCCGGATCTGCATGAAGAGACGCTGCGTGAGCGCATCATGAGCCGCGCCAGCGAAAACTATGCGGCGAAAGAAGAAGTGGTCGGCGCAGAAATGATGCGCAACTTCGAAAAAGGCGTGATGCTGCAAACGCTCGACTCGCTGTGGAAAGAGCATCTGGCGGCGATGGACTATCTGCGTCAGGGTATCCATCTGCGTGGCTATGCGCAGAAGGATCCGAAGCAGGAGTACAAACGTGAATCTTTCGCCATGTTTGCCGCGATGCTGGAGTCGCTGAAGTACGAAGTGATCAGCACCCTGAGCAAAGTGCAGGTGCGGATGCCGGAAGAAGTGGAAGCGATGGAGCAGCAGCGTCGTGAAGAAGCAGAGCGCCTGGCACAGCAGCAGCAGCTCAGTCACGTCGATGACGACACCGCAGCGGCCGCTGCACTGGCGGCACAGGGCGGTGAGCGAAAAGTGGGACGTAACGATCCGTGCCCATGCGGCTCAGGTAAAAAATACAAACAGTGTCACGGTCGTCTGGCCTGATAACAAAAAGGAGCCCGCGGGCTCCTTTTTCTTTGGCTGATTAGCGGGTAATCGCCATCAGCTTCTCCTCATTCAGCCGCACGCCACGGTAGGGCAGCGTAACCAGCAGCCCATCCGGCAAACCATAGCGTTTCAGCAACGCCCGGCTCTGAAACAGCAGCTGGTGATAGTTGTTATCGCTGATCCCCGGATAGCTCTCATTCCATACTGTGGCAATGATCTGCCGTTTGGACGTGATGCGCAGCAGCAGGCAGGAGAAGAAGCGCTTCTGCGCTTCATTAAGCGGGATGGTCTTCTGCTCTGGCCACCAGGTTAAGGTGTTCTGCGCGCTGTCGAGCGTCAGGATGTCGTGAAAAACCAAATGGCGTAAGGTATTCATCTGTTTCTGTGCGTCTTGCGCCAGAAACGTTGTTAGTTTGCGTTCCATGTGTAGTCGGCCTGGCTTAGAGTAAAGTGGCTGCGAGTATTCCCAACATGGCGCCGTGCGATCATTACGACCTGTCTTAATAACTGGAATCTGTGCGACAGGATCGCGGTGAAGCCGACAGCAGTTAACATCGTCCGGCGTCTGCTTTAAAATCAGCGCTCACTCACTACAAGCGGAATCCAGCTTATGAAACACCTGCAGGTGGCGGTGGGCATCATTCGCAATGCCAGTCGTCAGATCTTTCTTGCCCAGCGCGCAGCAAGCTCCCACATGGCCAACAAATGGGAGTTCCCGGGCGGAAAAATTGAACAGCACGAAAGCGCAGAACAGGCGTTAAAACGTGAGCTAATGGAAGAAACCGGTATTGAAGTGACGGCGGCGAAAGCGATTGGTCAGGCCGACCACAGTTACGATGACCTGCGTGTTACGCTGCATTTTTTCCTGGTGGAGGGCTGGCAGGGTGAGCCGTGGGGACGCGAAGGTCAGCCGCAGCGTTGGGTCGAGCAGCGTGATTTAGTGGCTGATGAATTTCCACCTGCCAACCACGCCCTGATTGCCCGCTTAGTGGCGGGCGAGATTTAAACTCAGGGGCCGCGTGCCCCTGCCGATCACGACTGCTCTTCACTCCAGTCGTCACTCTCCGTCATGTCTCCGCTGCTGGGAATGCGTTTCTCTTCAGCGGCCCACTCACCCAGATCGATCAACTGACAGCGTTTGCTGCAAAACGGGCGCCACGGGCTGAGTTCATCCCACATCACGGCTTTACCGCAGTTGGGGCAAGGTACGGTAATCATCTCTTCCTGCATAACATCCTCTAACAACAGGCTAATTCAAAATTCAGTCGCGCCGGTACTTCGCCGCGTTCGCTATCGAGCGGTAAAAAGCGGATGGCATAGCGGCTTTTATGACCAGAGACCTGCGGATAGAGCGCATCTTCCAGCGTCAGCTGCAGGCGCAGCAGGTCGGACCCTTCGGCGTTATCCTGATAAAAGCCGTTGAGGCTGGTCTGATGGCGAAACACGCCTGACTGACGAATCAGGTTGAGGATCATCGTCAGGCTGTTGCGCAGCGGATCGAGCGAGGCCAGCCAGCTATTCACCAGGGTATCGCGCAGCGCCTGTGGCTGGTGCAGCCAGATGTGTAAACCCGGCAGATCAAAACTGCAGCAGCCGCCGGGAATGCTCAGGCGCTGACGTACGGAGGCAATCAGCCGGTCTTCGCGCAGCTGCTGACCCATGCGCGGCGCGGCCATCAGCTCGCTGGACTGCTGCTTTAGCTGTTCGCGCAGCTGGCTGACGGTGTGTTCATCGACACCCGGCACATCCAGCCAGGCACGCAGTTTTTGCTGCTGACGCTCCAGCTCTTTTAACAGCTCGGTGCGCATATCGCCGCGTTCGAAGATATCCAGCAAGTCGCCAATAATACGAAATACACCCAGTGCGGCAACCGAGCTGTTGACCGGCAGCGTTTCGTCCAGCTGGTTAATCAAAAACTCCACGCGCAGCCAGGTGCGCATTTTCTCATTCAATGGGTGTTCAAACAGAACCACTGTGCTCATGATATTAATCCCGTCCGGTTGCTGCCAGGCGTAAATAGCGCTGGTGAAGTTCAGCAACGCGCGGCAAAGCCTGTTCCGGCGTGCCGCTGTTATCAATGATGTCATCCGCGCAGGCTAAACGCTGCTGACGGCTGGCCTGCGCGGCAAGAATCCGTTGCGCCTGGCTGAGAGAGATACCATCACGCTGGCGGGTGCGCTGCAGCTGCGTGGCCTCATCGACATCCACGACTAATACCCGGTCAGCCTGATGCTGCAGACCATTTTCTACCAGCAGCGGCACTACCCACATGACGTAAGGCGAAGCTGCCTGCGCCTTCAGCTGCTGGGTACGGGCGTTAATCAGCGGATGCAACAGTTGATTGAGCCAGTTTTTCTCTTGCGGCTGCTGGAAAATAATTTCCCGCAAACGCGCGCGATAAAGCGTGCCTTCTGCGGTCAGAATCGATTCTCCGTGGCGTTTCACAATCGCACTGAGCGCAGGTGTGCCCGGTTCAACCACCTCGCGGGCAATCACATCGGCATCTATGATGTCGACGTTCAGCGCGGCAAAAGCATCAGCAATGGTGCTTTTACCACTACCAATGCCGCCGGTCAGTGCAACGGTAAAAGGCATAGCGTTCTCTCAACATTTTTCTCATCTGCCGCAGCGTGATGAGAGCCCGATCACAATCGGTTTTCTCAGCTAAATTTAACGGATTGTAGCTTAAATAAAGTGAAATTCGCAGTCTTGTCGCGGAACGAATGGCGCGTATGATAACGACACTGGAGCCGTGAGCGCTACCCGAACTGCGGTTCGTCGTCACTAACCAGGACACTCTGCTATGCGTATCGAAGAAGATGTAAAACTGGGCTTTAAAGATGTATTGATCCGCCCGAAACGCTCCACGCTGAAAAGCCGTTCCGAGGTTGAGCTGGAACGCACGTTCACCTTCAAACATTCAGGCCTCGCCTGGTCCGGCGTTCCGGTGATTGCCGCCAACATGGATACCGTCGGCACCTTTACCATGGCCGAAGCGCTGGCAGGCTTTAACGTGCTGACCGCCGTTCACAAGCACTACAGTGTTGAAGCGTGGCAGACCTTTATCCAGCGCGTACCGGCTACAGTGCTCAGCCACGTGATGGTCTCCACCGGGACCTCAGAAGCAGATTTCACAAAGTTAAGCGCGATCCTCGCGCTGTCGCCCCAGCTCAATTTTATCTGTATTGATGTGGCAAACGGCTACTCCGAGCACTTTGTTGCCTTCCTGCAGCGCGCGCGGGAAAGCTTCCCGGGGAAAACCATTTGTGCCGGGAATGTGGTGACCGGTGAAATGGTCGAAGAGCTGATTCTGTCCGGTGCCGACATTGTGAAGGTGGGAATCGGCCCGGGATCGGTCTGCACCACGCGCGTCAAAACCGGCGTTGGCTATCCGCAACTCTCTGCGGTGATTGAGTGTGCTGATGCGGCGCACGGCCTCGGTGGGCAGATTGTCAGTGACGGTGGTTGCGCCGTGCCGGGCGATATCGCCAAGGCGTTCGGCGGCGGCGCTGACTTCGTGATGCTCGGCGGCATGCTGGCGGCACACGATGAGTGCGAAGGCACTCTTGTTGAAGAGCAGGGCGAGCAGTTCATGCTGTTCTACGGCATGAGCTCCGAATCCGCGATGAAACGTCATGTGGGCGGTGTGGCGGGCTACCGCGCCGCAGAAGGTAAAACCGTTCGTCTGCCGCTGCGTGGACCGGTCGCGGAGACGGTGAAAGATATCCTCGGCGGACTGCGTTCGGCCTGTACTTACGTCGGCGCAGAGCGCCTGAAAGAGCTGACCAAACGCACCACCTTTATTCGTGTGGCAGAGCAGGAAAACCGCGTCTTTAACCGCTGATGTGCCGCAACGGGCGCCGCGTGCGCCCGTTTAACGTATGGCGTCTCCCAGACCAAATACCGGCAGATACATGGCAATGACCAGCGTGCCGACAATTCCGCCAATCACCACCATCATCAACGGCTCCAGCGAAGCGGCGAGGCTATCTGCGCGGGTCAGCGTTTGCGCTTCGTGCCACTCCGCCAGCCGCGCCAGCATCACATCCAGCGCACCGGCCTCTTCACCGACGCGGATCAGCTGAGCGCACAGCGGCGTAAACAGCGGATGTCCCTGTAGCGCCTGATGCAGCGGCGCGCCAGCGGCAATGTGCTGCTGTAACGCCACGATGGCATCGCGCCACAGTCGCGCGGCCAGCGTCACTTCCACCGCCTGCAGGCTTTGCAGCAGCGTCAGCCCGGCCTGCTGCGTCAGTTGCAGAATTGCGTATATCTGGCTGAGCTGACCGCCGCGCCACAACGGGGCCAGCAGCGGAAGCCGCAGCAGCCACTGCTGGCTGCGCTTTTGCCACGCAACGGATCGTCGGTAGGTGAGACGCGCCAGCCACCCGGACGCCACACCGCACAACAGCAGCGGCAGCGCCGCCTGCTGCAACAGCGCCGACAGCGCCATCACGCCGGCGGTAAAGGCCGGCAGCGGTGCGTCAAAACTGGCGTACACCGCAACAAATTCCGGCAGCACAAACAGCAGCATCCCGGCGCTGACTGCCAGCGCCACCAGCAGGATAAACAGCGGATAGCGCAACGCTTTCACCACTTTCTGGCGCAGAAACTGTTGCCTGCTCTGCTGTAGTGCCAGCTGACGGCAGCACTCGTCCAGTTGCCCGGTCAGCTCACCAACCTGCATCAGTGCAGGAAACAGCGGCGGGAAAATATCCGGCCAGGCGCGCAGCGCCTGAGAAAACGGCTCTCCGGCCATGACCCGCTGTTGCAGAAGGCTCAGCAGCACGCGCCAGCCTGCATGAGGATGGCCGCTGGCCAGCAATGTCAGACTCTCCGCCAGCGGCAGCCCGGCTTTCAGCAACGTCGCCAGCTGGCGCATCAGGTCAATTTTCTGCTGCCACTTCCAGTCACGCGCGCGCCAGCATTTCCCGCGCTGCCAGCTCACCACCAGCATGCCGCGATCGCCCAGCTGGCCGAGCAGGGCATCCTGCGTGGGCTGCAGCGACTCGCCCTCCTGCAGCAGGCCCATACTGTCCAGTGCCTGCCAGTTAAACTGGTAGCGATTAGCCATTGCCAAGGCCCACCACGCGCTGCATCTCCTCGAAAGAGGTGTCGCCGCGGCTCACCGCCTCCAGCCCGGCGGTCAGCAGCGTTTTCATTCCCTGCTCCGCGGCCAGCGTCAGCAGGTGCTCCAGCGGCATATCAGCCGAGATAGCGTTCTGCAACCTGCTGCTCATCGGCAGGATTTCAAACAGCGCCAGGCGGCCGTAATAACCCGAGAAGCAGTGATCGCAGCCGGGCGCACGCCAGGTTTGCAGCGTGCCGGGCCACATGTCGCCGGGCAGATGGGCAATCGCCTGGCCCGGCTGACGACAGTGCACGCACAAACGGCGCACCAGCCGCTGCGCCACCACCAGCTGTAACGCTGGGCCAAGCAGATAGCCGGGAATGTCCATCTGCCGTAAGCGGGTCAGGGTTTCGGCCGTCGAGTTGGTGTGCAAGGTTGAGAGCACCAGATGTCCGGTCTGCGCCGCTTTTACGGCGATGCTGGCGGTTTCAGCATCACGGATTTCGCCGATCATAATGACGTCCGGATCCTGCCGCAGCAGCGCGCGCAGGACGCGGTTAAAGTCGAGACCGCTCCGTGGCTGTACCTGCGTCTGGTTAATCCCCTGTAGCGGAATTTCCAGCGGGTCCTCCACGCTGCAGACGTTTTTCTCCGGCACGTTGAGGGCGCTCAGGCTGCTGTACAGCGTAAAGGTTTTGCCGCTGCCGGTTGGGCCGGTGACCAGAATCAGCCCCTGCGGTTTGGCCAGCGCGTTTTTCAGCAGGCGCAGCTGTGGCACCGGCATGCCCAGCTTATCGAGCGCAATGGCGCTGTTTTCGCTTTGCAGCAGGCGCACCACCGCTTTTTCCCCCTGGCTGACCGGCAGGGTCGACAGGCGGAACGCCGCCGGTTTGTCATCCATCTCCAGACTGAACTGGCCATCCTGCGGCAGCCGACGCTCCGCGATATCCAGACCGCCGAGAATTTTCAACCGTGCCAGCACGGCGGCGGGTGGGGCATCCGGTAACTGCGGCAGCGGATGCAGCACGCCGTCAATCCGCAGCCGCACGCGCAGCCCGTGACGCTGCGGTTCAAAGTGCACATCGGAGGCGCGTCGCTGTATGGCCTGGCGCAGAATCTGATCCACCGCGTGAATAGCGGACTCGGCGCTGGCCTGTTCGCGCGGTGCCGCACTGCTTTCTGGCTGGTGCAGCAGCTGCTCCAGCCGTGCGGCGGGCCAGCACTCAACCTCGACTGCGCACTGGCTGGCAAACTGCAGCGCCTCTAACAACAGCGGGTCTGGCGCGTCCGCGACCGCCACGCGCAAGTGCGTGGCGTCATGGTGCAGTATCACGGCCTGATAGCGGGCACACAGCGCCTGCAGGGTGCTATCCGGCTTATCCATTGTTTTCTTCCTTGTCGGCAAAGCGGAACTGCTCAAGGCAGCTGTCGCGCAGGCTGGCGTTGTCGCTGGTGCAGCTGCGTTGCCAGCTGAGTACGCCTTCCGCCGCATTCCATATCGGCAACATTGCAACGGTTAACCCCGTCAGGCTCTCCTGGCCGGTCAGCGTAATGGCACCATTAACCACGCTCAGGTTCGCCACATAGCGCGAGCCTTTGGCGGCGGGAATACCGCGCTCGCCGGCCTGACACTGCGCCGGTCCGCCGCGCTCAATGGCGCACAGCTCCACGGCAGTTTTATAGGGCACCATGGTTTGCAGCATGTCGGTCAGCGCGGCACGTTGCAGATAATTTTGGTAAGCGGGCAGGCCAATGGCGCTGAGGATGGCGACGATACCGATGACAATCATCAGCTCGATCAGGGTAAAACCGCGTTGTTTATCCATAATGAGGCTCCTTGTTGTGGAGCCGCAACGGTAAAAAAGGGCGGGGAAAAGCGGAAGGGGGCGCGTTTCAATCCCGGAAAGGGGCGCGCAGACAATGTAGCGCGTTACAGGCGAAGCCACATGATGATGGAAGCCGGCTCGCAATTTGCCGCCAGCGCCGGCGGCATGGCCTTACGTCAGACTTCGCGAAAACGCATCGACAGATCGAGCGCCTGCACGTGCTTAGTCAGCGCGCCCACCGAGACATAATCCACTCCGGTGGCGGCGATCTGCGGCAGCGTCATCTCCGTCACGTTGCCGGACACCTCCAGCAGCGCGCGCTTCGCCGTCAGCGTAACCGCCTGCTGCATCATCGCCAGCGTGAAGTTATCCAGCATGATGATGTCGGCACCGGCCGCCAGCGCCAGCTGCAGTTCGCTGAGACTTTCCACTTCCACCTCGACCGGCACATCCGGGTGCAGCCACAGGGCTTTCTCCACCGCTTTACTGACCGAACCGCTGGCAATGATGTGGTTTTCTTTGATCAGGAAAGCGTCGGACAGGCCCAGGCGATGATTCTGCCCGCCGCCGCACAGCACCGCATACTTGAGCGCGGTGCGCAGCCCGGGCAGGGTTTTGCGCGTATCCAGCAGCTGGGTATTGCTGCCAGACAAGAGCGCCACATAGCGGTTCACGGCTGTCGCCACGCCGGAGAGCGTCTGCACAAAGTTTAACGCGGTGCGTTCTGCCGTCAGCAGCAACCGCGCCGGCCCCTTTAATTCAAACAGCAGCTGATCGGCCACCAGCGGTTGGCCGTCTTCGACGTGCCAGGTAATGGAAACGTTATTGCCCAGCTGGATAAACACTTCTTCCACCCAGCGTTTACCACAGAAAACACCGGCTTCGCGGGTGATAACGCGCGCTTCAGCCTGCGCCGCCTGCGGCAAAAGCTGGGCGGTGATGTCGCGGTCAGCGTCAATGTCACCGCCTAAATCCTCCTGAAGCGCGCGCGCCACGGTTTCCGGGATATCCAGCTGAATACGTTTAAGCAATTCCTGACGACGATGTTCGGGATTATAACGACGCGACACCATGATTTTGCGGCTCCACCCTGCGGATTACGTGCGCTCACCTTAGCCTGATTTTGCAGCTATTGCCAGACGCGCCAGGTGAAATGTTTAGTATCCTTAACTTGCTGATGCCATAACGCATTAAGTCACAAGCAGCGAGGTGGAATCATGGTATTCTCAGCCAGATTTTGTTCAGGATAACAGGCATGAAACTGGAACACGGCTGGATCACGAGCGCACGCAAGGTGCCGTCGCCGCACTTTAATGCGCGGCCGGATAACGAAGCGCCGTCGCTGCTGATCATTCATAACATCAGTTTGCCGCCGGGCGAATTTGGCGGTCCGTGGATCGACCGGCTGTTCACCGGTACGCTACCGGCTGATGCGCATCCCTATTTTGCGGATATCGCCCAGTTACGCGTGGCGGCGCACTGTCTGATTCGCCGTGACGGTGAGCTGGTACAGTATGTTTCCTTTGACCAGCGCGCCTGGCATGCCGGCATTTCGCAGTTTGCCGGACGGGAAAACTGCAACGATTTCTCCATGGGCATTGAGCTGGAAGGCACTGATACGCTGCCCTACACCGATGCCCAGTACGCTACGCTGCAGCAGGTTACCCGCCTGCTGATGCAGCATTATCCGCTGACGCCGCAGCGTATCACCGGTCACAGCGATGTTGCGCCGGAACGCAAGACCGATCCCGGTCCGGCATTTGACTGGATACGCTATAAACAGGCTATCGGGCAGGAGCACCCCTGACACCGCAGGAGCAGGTATGACGTTGTTTAGTTTGTTGTTAGTTTTGGGTTGGGAACGCCTTTTTAAATTAGGTGAACACTGGCAGCTGGATCATCGGCTTGAGCCGCTGTTTCGCGGTCGCCAGCGCTTCTCGTTGCTGCGTACGCTGCTGATGACCGTGATCGCCATGCTGCTGGTCTGGGTGGTGGTGTGGAGCCTGAAGGGCATTCTGTTTGGCGTGGCGCAGCTGCTGTTCTGGATTGTGGTCGGTTTGCTGTGCATTGGTGCCGGCTCGGTGCGGCTGCATTATCATCAGTATCTTAAAGCGGCGAGCCACGATGATGAAGCGGCCCATCAGGCGATGGCGGCAGAGCTGACGCTGATTCACGGCGTGCCGGTTGACTGTAGCGAGCGCGAATTTCTGCAGGCGCTGCAAAACGCGCTGATCTGGATTAATTTCCGCTTCTATCTTGCGCCGCTGTTCTGGTTTGTGGTCGGTGGCCCTTACGGGCCGGTGTTGCTGGTGGGGTATGCGTTTCTGCGCGCCTGGCAGAGCTGGCTGGCAAAACACCGTTCCCCGCTGGAACGCGCACAGTCCGGCATCGATCGCATTCTGCACGTGCTGGACTGGATTCCGGTGCGGCTGGCCGGTGTGGCTTATGCGCTGCTCGGCCATGGCGAGCGTGCGCTGCCGGCATGGTTTGCCGCGCTCAGCGATCTGCATCGTCCACAGTATCAGGTGCTGACCAGCCTGGCGCAGTTCTCGCTGGCGCGCGATCCGCATCTGGATAAAGTGGAAACGCCACGGGTTGCCGTGGCGCTGGCCAAACGCGTTTCGCTGGTGCTGGTCGTGGTAGTGGCGCTGCTGACTATCTACGGCACGTTAGTGTGATCGGCAGGCGGCACGCCGAAATCCGGTGTGCCGTCTTCGCGCCAGACAAAATATTTAAGCCGCGTATGGCGGTTGGGATCCCACAGCGGATCGCCCTCAATTTCGGTGTAATTCCGTGCGTGATACACCAGCACATCCCGTCCTGCTTCATCCACGGTAAAACTGTTATGCCCCGGACCGTACTGGTGATTATCCCAGCTGGTGGCAAATACCGGCCGCGCCGATTTGTGCCATGCGCTGATGTCGAGCGGATCGGCCTGCGCGTCAATACTCAGTATGCCGAGGCAGTAATTTTCATCCGTGGCGCTGGCTGAGTAGGTGACAAACAGCCGCTCGCCATGGCGAATTACCGCCGGTCCCTCATTAACGCTAAAGCCGGCACACTCCCACTCATACTCCGGCCGGCTGAGCATCAGCGGCTGGGTTTTCAGCGTCCACGGATTCAGTAATTCCGCCAGATAAAGGTTGGAGTTACCGGGAATGGCCGGGTCTTTTTGCGCCCACAGATACCAGTTTTTACCCTGATGCACGAAGTGGGTGGCGTCAAGGGCGAAGGTATCGAGGTGGGTTTGCACGCGGCGGCACGGCTGCCAGTGACCGCTGAGCGGATCGGCATCGTCACATACCAGCGCGTACATACGGTGCTGAAACAGCCCCTCTTTGATTTCGCGGGACGGCGCGGCGGCAAAGTAAATCACCCACTGGCCATTAATCAGGTGCAGTTCCGGTGCCCAGATCAGGGCGCTGCAGGGACCACTGTCCGGTTTATGCCACACGGTTGTGGCCGGGGCGGTAATCAGGCCGTTAAGCGTGCTGGCATAGCGCAGCTCCAGCCGATCGTACTCGGGCACCGAAGCGATAAAATAGTAGCCATCGCCGTGGCGCAATATAAACGGATCGGCACGTTGCGTAATAAACGGGTTAGGCCAGCTCATTTAATTTCTCCTGGTTGTGAGGTTGCGCGGCGAACAGGGGCGGACAGGTCATGGAAGTTGGCGCGACGCAGCGCGAGATCCTGCTGGATGGTGCGCATCAGCGCGCGGTCCACTTTCAGCAGGCGCACTACGCCGGCGGTGATCAGATAGCCGACGCCGGGGATCAGGGTAAACAGCAGCACAATGCCGTTAAGCGCGCTGGCAGACTGCTGTTTCGCCGCTGCGTCATAGCCATACATCGACAATAAAAACCCGACCATGGCACCCGCTACCGCCAGTCCGACCTTGAGGAAAAACAGGTTGCCGGAGAAGCTGATCCCGGTGATGCGTTTACCGGTTTTCCATTCGCCGTAGTCATCGACATCAGCCATCAGTGACCAGTGCAGCGGCGACGGGATTTGGTGCAGGATGTTCAGCAGGAAATAAGCAATTACCACGGTGACGGTGGCGTGCGGATCGATCCAGTAAAAGCCGCTGGAGAACAGCGCCAGCGCAATGTTGGTCCAGAAAAACACCTTGAGCTTGCACCAGCGATCGGTGAGGACTTTCGCCAGTGTGCTGCCCAGCATCATGCCGATGACGCCCAGGCTGATAAACAGCGTGGCAAAGTGCGTCGACTGGCCCATCACCCAGGTGACGTAATACATGGTGGCGGCCATGCGAATAAAACCGGGACAGACATTACAGAACGTCAGCAGCAGAATGCGCACCCACTGATCGTTCTTCCATACATCGCGCAAATCTTTCTTCAGATCATCGTTGCTCGGTACCGCCGGGCGAATACGCTCGCGCACCGTGGCAAAACAGAACAGAAACATCACCAGGCCAATCAGCGCCAGTACGCTCATCGCCAGCTGATAGCCGCGCGCTTTGTTGTCACCGCCAAACCACTCGGCCATCGGCAGCAGCGACAGCGAGAGGATCAGCGTGGCGATGCCCACCATGACAAAGCGGTATGACTGGCAGGAGACGCGTTCACCGGGATCGTTGGTGATGACGCCGCCCAGCGAGCAGTAAGGAATATTGATGGCGGTGTAGGTCAGCGACATCAGGAAATAGGTGACAAATGCCCAGATCACCTTGTTTTCATAACTCCAGTCCGGGGTGGTAAACATCAGCACGCTGAATAGCACGTAGGGCAGCGATATCCACAGCAGCCACGGGCGAAAGCGTCCCCAGCGGCTCTGCGTGCGGTCGGCAATCGCGCCCATTATCGGATCGGTCACTGCATCCAGCACCCGTACCGACAGCAACAGCGTGCCGACCAGCGCCGGGGCGAGGCCAAATACATCGGTGTAGAAGTAGTTAAGGAACAGCATGATGGCACCGCCGATCATGTTGCATCCGGCGTCACCCATGCCGTATCCCAGTTTTTCTCTGAACGAGAGGGCTGCTCCTTTCATCAGTCGTCTCCTGCGACAAGTGGAGCAAAAATTATCAGCGTTAAATCAGTAACCTGGTGGGGAACAATCGGTCAGGATGATGGACAAAATACGCGGGCGGGGAAAAGTGTGAAGCGGATCGGCCCGGCAGCAGCGTGCCGGGCCCGGTGAAGCATCAGGCTTTCTGTACCCGATTTTTAACGGTATAACCCACGGCCAGCACCAGCAGCCACACCGGAATCAGCCACACTGAAATTGCCATGCCCGGCGTCATTAGCATGATCACCAGAATGGCCGCCAGGAACAGCAGGCAGATCCAGTTACCCAGCGGATACAGCACCGCCCTGAAACGGGTGGTCACGCCCTGCTGGTCTTTTTTCTTGCGGAATTTCAGGTGCGCGAGGCTGATCATCGCCCAGTTGATGACCAGCGCGGAGACCACCAGCGACATCAGCAGGCCGAAGGCTTCGCCCGGCATCAGATAGTTAATCAACACGCACAGCGCAGTGGCTACCGCCGAGACCAGAATGGTCGCCACCGGGACACCACGACGATCCACTTTCAGCAGCGCTTTTGGCGCGTTGCCCTGCTGCGCGAGGCCGAACAGCATGCGGCTGTTACAGTAAACACAGCTGTTATACACCGACAGCGCGGCGGTCAGGATCACCACGTTGAGCGCATTCGCCACCAGCGCATCACCCAGTTCGTGGAAGATCAGCACAAACGGGCTGGTCTCTTCGGTGACGCGCGTCCATGGCAGCAGGGACAGCAACACCGCCAGCGAGCCGATGTAGAAAATCAGGATACGCCACAGCACCTGGTTGGTGGCTTTAGGGATGCTCTCTTGTGGATTGTCGGCTTCTGCGGCGGTGATACCCACCAGTTCAAGGCCACCGAAGGAGAACATGATGATCGCCATCATCATCACCAGCCCGCTGACGCCGTGTGGCAGGAAACCGCCCTGGTTCCACAGGTTGCTTACGCTGGCCTGTGGGCCGCCGTTTCCGCTAAACAGCAGCCAGCCGCCAAACAGGATCATACCGATGACCGCCACCACTTTGATAATCGCGAACCAGAACTCCATCTCACCGAACACTTTGACGTTGGTCAGGTTGATGGCGTTGATCACCACAAAGAAGATAGCCGCAGTGGCCCAGGTGGGGAATTCCGGCCACCAGAACTGAATATATTTGCCGACGGCGGTGAGTTCAGCCATCGCCACCAGCACATACAGCACCCAGTAGTTCCAGCCGGAGGCAAAGCCGGCAAAGTTGCCCCAGTATTTATAGGCGAAGTGGCTAAAGCTGCCGGCCACCGGCTCTTCCACCACCATTTCGCCGAGCTGGCGCATGATCAGGAAGGCAATAAAACCGGCGATGGCATAGCCGAGAATCACGGCCGGACCGGCCGATTTAATCACTGATGCGCTGCCCAGAAACAGACCGGTACCGACGGCACCGCCCAGCGCAATCAGCTGAATATGGCGATTTTTCAGGCCGCGATGCAGCGTTTCGCCATGCTGTTGTTCCATACAAACCTCATGATGTTGTTATTGTGCACCTGCAGTGCGCGCACTGTAAGGCTGTTCTATCTGTGTACGTTTTTCTTTACGGTATCCGGCGGGCTGTGTGCAAGCCTGAGCTACCCTGGCGACCAGAATAGTGATAAGCGCGCCGCTTTGCACCTGCTTTTGCTTTTTGTG
>NZ_JASEWO010000118.1:0-14871 GCF_030024295.1 Pantoea sp. Pa-EAmG | reverse complement strand
GCTTACGACGGCCTCTGGGAGTTATTTTAATCGTTCAGATTCTGCCATGCAGAAAACTCCTAACTCTGCATTTTTTGTATGTTTACGAGTTATATAACGAATGTAACTGCAGGTCATCGTGAAGTACTACCCTCAGGAGGATCCGCCGGTGCCCTGAAACGGTTTTCCGGCTGCACCAACACCGCTCCTTCCGGCTGGCCCACGAAATTGGGTGACATGATCTGTACACCAAACTCATTAAACACGTCCTGTATGTGTCCGTGCAACTCACTGCGCACGCCGGCCAGTGACGCGCCCGGATGAATAATCACCTGCAACTCATAGGCGATGTACCAGTCCATCAGCGACAGCTGCCTGACAATAACGGGCTCGTCTCTCTGAATTTCCGCCGTGCGGCTGGCGGCCAGCTCCAGCATGGCATGCACCTGACGCCACGGCGTGTCGTAACCAATGGTCACAGAAGTGGTGACAGGAACACCCCGGCCGCGAGACTGTGAACTGAGGTTAACAATTTTTCCGCTCACTACTACGGCGTTTGGTATCGTCACTTCATAGTTTTCCCGGGTCAGGAGTTTGGTGGCCAGCATGCCCACCTCACTGACTTTGCCTTCATGGTCGGTAATACGAATGACATCGCCGCGCCGCAATGCGCGCGAATAGGTTAACACCAGCCCGCTCATGGCATGATTCATCACGCCGGCGGATCCCAGCGTCAGCATCAATCCCAGAAAGACGCTGATGCCCTTAAAGGCCAGTGAGTCAGCGCCCGGAAGAAATGGATAGGCAGCTGACAGTGCGAAAAGCCAGATCACTATGCTCACCAGCCTGCGCGTGACGCCGACAGTATCGCGGTGGACGCCGGGTAGTTGCAAGCTGCCTGATTCCACGCGTTGTAACACCATTCTCAGCAGACGCAACAGCAGTGCCGTGATAAAGACAATGGCCAGCACCACGCACAAACCCGGCAGAGCGGAGAGGACAGCCAGACCTATACGCTGCAACAGCATGAGGGTGTAAGCGCCAAGCTCCATGCCCCAGATGCGCGTCCAGGGGAAGAGTCGCAGCACCCAGCTGAGATAAAACCAGCCGGCAAGCGTGCCAATCAGCATCGCTGACGCCGTTGCCAGATGCACCTCAATATTGCCGGTTAACCTGCGGAGCTGCGAGCGAGCGGAGCGATCGCTGCGCAATTCTCGCGCCTGACAATACCGCCTGACGGCCTGACAACCACGCTGCAGCCCCAGGCACAGTGCAATAAGCAGCACCAGGCCGAAGGCCGTTTTCACAGCTGACAGCAGCAGATAGCGGTTTGAATACTGCTCCGACAACGCAGCACGCAAATCTTCCAGCCGCTGCTGCACCCGCAGCGCGGCCTGCGGCAGGGTCAAATCGTCACCCTCATCTAAATCGTTCTGCGACAGCAGCATGAAGGGCTTTTTGTTGATGATGAAGAGCACCGCCTGCTGCTGATAGCGTTTAAGCATCTGCGTTTCGACCGGATGGCGGAGATCTTCGGCGCTGAGATCGCGCAAGGTAGAAACGATGCGGTTCACACGCTCTTCCGGGGTCGTCTGACCATACGTTGCCTGTAACATGACAACCGGCTGATTGAGCAGCACCAGTGTTCGTGCATTCTCTCTGGCCGTGGGTGAGTGACGAGGTTCAGCACCATGCAACGTCCCCGGTAACGCCAGCATTGCGCAGCCAATAAGCATAAAACGGGCAAATATCGACATGAATCTCTCCCCGCGCGTGAACGTGGATGTATCAGTTGAACTGGTAACTGTAAGAGAGCACAAAACGGCTGTCAGGACTGTCCAGATAGGTATTGTTATCCATGACGAACGTCAGCAGGTTGAAGGACTGATGCTCAGTCAGCTTGATGCCCAGCCCGGCTCCGCCGAAGTAGCCTTTATAGTTATCCCCGTCGTCATTTTTGGAGCCATAAGATCCCGCCGCAAAAGCAATGAGCGTCAGCGACGGGGAAAGTGGCCTGAGGGTGAAGACGCCGAGATAGCCGCTGCTGCCGGAGGTGGTAATAGTGTCATAACCAAACTCGGGAGATAGCGAATCCGCAAACTGAGGCGCGATGCAGCCTCCTTCATTTTTACAGCCTATGGTTTCACCGGTGTTATAGGTGTATCCCGCCATGGGGAATATCTGGAATCCTGCTGGCGCAATCCCAAACACGCTGAGGGGGATAAAGGTGCCTACTGAATAATTCGTCTGTGTTGCGCCATTGGTGTATTCGTTTTTACCGAAGTTGAAATTCACTATCCCGACAGGAAACAGCCACGAGCCGCCTACACGCCATTCACTGGCATCGCTGTTGATGCGTGCATTCAGCTTGCGGGCTTTATCCAGCGCCACCGAGCCCGAAAAGGATACGTTGCTGTCGTCCATGTCGTAAGTATCTGACCAGCTGACACCCGCTTTGGTGGTGACTTTGGTGGGGTCATCATCGAGTTTTTGATTATCCTCCCCGGCCAGTGAAAATGACGAAAACAAACAAAGCAGCAGTGCGGTTAAACCCCCTTTATGATTACCCATCATCTTATTCACCTGGTTCTGAACCGTGTCAGCCTTGTGATGCCGGATGAATCAGGCTCCGGCTTAGCCTGCTGAATTCAGTACGACTCTTAAGCCCGTTTATTTCGCGATAGCAGGACACAATGCCGGGTCAAAGACCGTTGCCCAGTCCTGCTTCATATCGACTACCGTCCAGCCATATTTTTCAGCTAGTTTCAGGCCATTGACCAGCGTGCCGCTGGCGGGCGGATGAGCATCGTAGGCGTATTCGCGCGTGCTGTCGGTATGATGAACCAGCAGGCCAAATGTTTTTGCCGCAGGGTTGGTCGAGGTGTATTCCAGCATGGGGACGTCCCCGTCACTGTTGCCAAAGGCAGCAACCGGGCGATGTCCCATAAAGAGGTGGATAGCGACAGGTTTGGCTGTCTCATCATCATAAAACGCACCGTTCATGGTTTTACGTATCTGGCTGCCATTATCACTGAGTGAAAACTCTGAGAGTGAGAATGAGCCCACCACCTGTTCAGGCGGGATGCCATACATTTTTTCGGCGAGCACGCGCATGAAATCCACGCCACCTCCCGAAATTATCCACGTTTTGAAATCATGCTCACGCAAATAATCCAGTAACTCCCGCATGGGCTGGTAACCCAGTTGATCGTACCTACAGCCAAAGCGCGCATGCTTCTGCGTATCCACCCAGGCGCTCACGCGCGCATCAAACTCTTCGGTGGTCATGTTGCTGTGGGTCAGCGCCAGAATATGCATTAAGCCTTTCTTTCCCGCCGCTGACACAGATTTAACATCATTATTCAGCACGGCCTGTACCAGTGCATCACTGCGCCAGTCCGGGTTATGCGGAGCCAGCCGCTTTATTTCATCGAAGGCAAACTGCAGCTGGAACGTCAGCGGCGCTTCGGGCCAGAGCGTCCCGTCATTGTCGAACACCACGTAGCGCTGATTAACGGGGATAAACGTGGCGCTACCCGGCTCTGTAGACTGAGTCACCCATTCCACGATGGCCCGCTTGGCTTTGCCGTCACGCCAGCCTGAAAGCGGCGTATCCGCCGCCAGCACCGGTCCGGATAACACCGTCAGTAATGCCGCTATCACGCATGCTTGTTTCATCTTCTTCTCCTGCTTTGTGGATAGAGTTCGGGAAGGGATGTGATCGTCCAAAGTCGCCGCCAGGCCAGAGCGGCGAAGCAGATACCACGCAGCAGCAGATGGCGGGCGAACCAGATGCAGATCAGCAGAACAACGCCTGTGCCAGCCAGCATGACCCAGAGCCAGCCGGCCAGACCGGATTGCGCGCGAAGCACCTTCTCACTACCTGCCTGCCGTGCGGGCAAAATGTCATAACGCTTGCCGGGCAGGGTAGCCAATTGCCACTGCTGGTGTTGAGTGTCCCACCAGCGCAGCTGGATCGGCGGCAGAACCAGGGGGCCAGAGGTATCAGGCAGATAACGTAATTTTTCACTGCGCTGGCTACCAATCACTTCGTCTCGCCCCTGCGTCAGGGCTTGCGTTACCGGCGTGAGGCGCTGAGTGGACGCGCCGGGTAAATCAATAAGGATGGGCGGTATCTGAGCGGGGATCACCCCCTGCGCTTTAACCACCACTTCGCGCTCAACCACGTCACCCACATGCAGGTTTTTATCCTCACCGGCCCGAAACAAATTCAGCGTCTGCGTCAACTTCAGCGTCTGCGCGGGCAGAAATCGATCGGGTTGCTGTACGCCTTTGGGCCAGTGAATCGGGATGTCCAGAGCGGCCAGTGACACTGTTTTAGGCGGTTGCCCGGCTGACTCCAGCGTCAGGACCATTTGTGGCAGCTGTAAAGAACCCTGGTCCCAGGCCATGAGGTCTCGCTCCATCCTCACCCCGCTCCAGCTGACGCCCGCCGCCTGTTTAGTGACCAGCTGGTTGGGTATGTTACCCGGTACCAGCGAGCCGTTGACAATGGTCATGTCTGGCCATTCAGGCGGGGGATTAAACCAGCTGTCAGTCCAGAATGTGATGGCAACGCGCAGCGGCTGACCCGGCACGGCTGCGGGAGGCGCCACCAGTTCGCGTGTGATGTCCATTGCACTCCGTGCTGAACAGGCAACAAAGATCAGACACAGCAGTAATATTCTCATGGTGCCTCCGGTCCGGAAGAACGATAGAAATTCTCCAGCAAGCCACCCGGCGACACTGTCAGGTTCTCGTACCACTGATTGACCTGTAGCGCTGCACGGGCGATTGGCTGCAAATCTTTCTGTTCTGCACCCTGATCTTTCTTCAGATCATTTTTCACTTCATCAGGATCGTAATTTTTTTCTTTTCCCTGCTCAGCCTGGCGATCGCGCTCCTGCTGACGCAGCTTCATGATAATGTCAGCGATCAGTGCCCGGTTATGTTGCGCTATCTGCCAGTCCGGGCGCAGGCTGAGTGCCTGGTCGTAGGTATTCAGTGCCTGTTGCCATTTTTTCTGCTGGGCGAGACTGTTGGCCAGCCACACCAGATTCTCCGGGGTGAGTGGTGCCTGCAGAAAGGCGGCACTGGCGGCGCTGAAGTCCCGGGCATAATAAAACGCAATCCCCTGGCGAAGAGGATCCTGGTAATGCTGTGCAGCCTCTGCATAGTGGCCTGCTTTAAACGCACGCTGGCCCTGTATATCTGGTGAAATCCAGGCATCAAGCCATGCTGAACGGGCATCCGACGGAAGTCCCGATAAGGTGAAAGCAAGCAGAACCACCAGCATTCCCTGTCGCCGCCAGAACAGCACGAGAAACAGTATCGGCACCGCCAGCCAGTAACCGCTGTTATGCCAGGGCAAATCGTGCCGGTGATTTTCCTGCTGTGTCAGGCTGGTCTGAATATGCTTACGGATGGCAGAAATATCATCGTCGTCAGTACCACTCGCAAGCGTCACGGGAATGCCGTTGTCACGGATCTGACTAAAGCGTGATACGTTGAGCCGCGTATCAATACCACGCTGAGCATAGGTCTCCGGTAAGGCTCCGCCACGCGCTGTGCCGGGCACCCAGAGCTGAAGGGGATAGGATTGCTGGCCCAGCCATGCCGCTTCATCGGGGGCAAGAGTATCTGCCACCAGAACCATGCTGCGAGGGGTGGCCGGAAGACTTTTATCAGCCAGGGCCAGTGCTGCCCGTAAACCCTCGCCTTCCCCCTCTGGCATCAGTGTTGGCTGCTGGGCGTTCAGAAACAGGGCGTAAAACGCTGGATCACGCGTCAGCGGCGTTGTCAGCCAGGCACCGTTGCGGTAGACGATTAACCCGAACCGGCTGCCGGGCATCTGCTGCATCAGCAGCATCAGTTTGTGTTGCATACGCTGATGACGATTAGGTGGCAGATCCTGCGCCAGCATGCTGAAATCCTGCTGGAGAATGATCATCACATTACTTTGCGGCGTCACGCCATCCGGTAGTTGCTTGTGCCAGCTCGGCCCGGCCAGCGCAATTCCGGCCAGCGCGATGATCCATGGAACCAGCCGCAGAGGCGGGTTTGAACGGCGAATAATCATCGCTCGCGCAAAGGGTTTATCCATTATCCGGTGCCAGACACTTCGCGGCGCTTTGAGCCACCATGCTAAAAGCAGACAGAGTGGCAACGTCAGCAGCCACCATGGCTGAAGGAAATGAAATGACGTCATCTTCTTGTCTCCCGCAAGCGTCGCCAACCAGCCGTGATCAGCAATAGCACAATCACCATCCCCAGCGGCCAGCCAAATAACGGGACTCTGGTGGAATATCCGAGCGTCTTAACCTGTGCAGGTGTCTGAGCATCAATGTCACGCCAGACATTTTTCAGCGCATCACCCTGAGTACTCGCCTGCCAGGCCCTTCCACCGGTCAGCTGGGCGATTTTTGCCAGCAGCGCATTATCCACCTTGTCCTCTCCGCTGGCCTGTGGATCGCCAAAGGCGATGGTATCGACCTGAACATGATGTGACGCTGCAAGTTGTGCAGCCAGTTCGGGTGAAAGCTGCGATGCGGTATCATTGCCGTCCGTCAGCAGAATGGCCATCCGCCCCGCGTCGCTGTCTTCACTGCTGTCCAGCATTTTGACGGCAACCCCTAGCGCATCGCCAATCGCAGTCTGCTGTCCTACCATGCCGGGCGTTAACTGATCGATACGTGTCAGCAGGGCCTGCTTATCCTCACTGAGAGGCGCAAACGGCCAGGCGCTGCTGGCAAAAATCACCAGACCGATGCGATCGCTTTTTCTCTGAGCGACAAAGGTTCTGACCGTTTGCTGAACCGCCTGCAGCCGGGTAAGTTGCGGGCCGGCATCATTTTTCTCCATCGACCCGGATACATCCAGAATCAACACCAGATTGCGCATCGGCTGCGTCACCAGCGTGGGCGGCAGCCGCCATTCCGGGCGAGCAAGGCAGGTCAGCAGCAAAATCCATATCAGCCAGAACACGCCACGCTGGGCGATCGGTAATGCCGGGGGATCGCGGCGAAGCGACAATTCAGCAATGAGCGTGGGCAGGAAAGGCACCCGAACCTGCTCGGCGACCTCGGGGGCAGGGGGCAGAAGAAAACGCATGACCAGTGGTAATGGCAGTAACAGCCCAATCCACGGCCAGGCAAACTCCAGTTGAGCGATGAGTTCAGACATCGGGAAGCCCCTGCAGCCAGCGCTTAAGCTGCTGTTTGAGTGAAATTAGCTCCCCCGGAGCCAGAGTGTCATCCCGCTGGCAGTAGCGCTGGTTCAGCTTTTCGACCAGTTCACTGCTGAGAGGCAAGTCATGCAGCAACTGGATGACATAATGCTGGCTGCTTACCGTTATTCGCGGCTGATGAATCAGCTTGACCTGTTTAATCCAGTTCAGGCACTGGTCTGCCCCGGCCAGCATCGCAAGCTGACGCGTAGCCTGACGACGCCAGTCATTTCGTCGCCAGCGAGCAATGCGCAGCAGCAGCCACAGACTGGCCGTCATCAGCAGGATGGCGGCCAGCCAGTACCATCCTTCTGGCAGTGGAAGCCAGCTGAGCTCTGTGGGCAGCGCAGGATTTTGCAAACGCGGAACGCTAAAGCCTTTTTCCAGCACGTGCGCCTCCGGTCTGAAGCTGATGAAGTATTGGTTCACCGACGTTAATCTGACGAACCTCGATCCCCAGACTGAGTAACCGCTTCTCCTGGCGTGCCAGACGACCGCTGGTCACGTCCGCAATCTGGCGTTGTAGCTGTGGGGAAAGGGATAGGGCAACGCGCTGTTGCTGGTAGCTGGCTGCAAGCTCACCTGAAGCAGGCAGGCGCAGGTGAACGTCATCCAGCACGACAAAGGCGCTTATCTCACACCGCCTGCGCAGGCGTGCGAGGAGTGCCTCGCACTCAGCGTCCATGTCATGAAAGTCGCTGATCATCGCAACCCAGCTGCCGGCGGGAATCTGGCGGCTCATCTGCTGCAGCAAATGGGTGAAGCTGAGAGGTTGCGCCGGTTCACGCGGGTAACGTGATGCCAGCGACTGGTTCAGCCTCAGCAAATCTGCAAACAGAGGGTGAAGCGAGCGTTTTGGTGAACGGCAGCGCTGAAAAGCGATTTCATCATCACTGAACACGGCGGACCCGAGCCGATCGTTATCGTGCCAGCACCGCCAGGCCAGCAGTGCAGCGATTTCGGCTGCCGCTGCCGACTTGGTCTGACCGCGGGTGGAAAAATACATGTCCAGCCGCTGATCGACTAAAAGAATTACCGGACGCTCCCGCTCTTCATTGTAGAGCCTGACCCAGGGCGCGCGCAGGCGCGCCGTGGCCTGCCAGTCAATCAGCCTTACGTCATCACCCGGCTGATAGCGCCGCAGGCTGTCAAAGTTCAGCCCGCGCCCCTGCTGACGCGAGGTCCGCTCTCCGGCCATGGCGCCAGGCGGCAGTTGCGCAGGAAGGTTGCTCAGTTGCTGTGCCGCACCCGCCAGATGCATCAGCTGGGGTAACGTCACGGTCAGACGCGCGTCCATCAGGCCACCACGGCGTCAAGCAGCAGACGAATTACGTCGTCCTCGCTCTGATTATCGGCGCTGGCCTGATAACTCAGCATCAGACGATGACGCAGTACCGCCGGTGCAATACGTTTTATATCCTCAGGCAGGACCGCATCGCGGCCTTCAAGCCAGCACTGCGCACGGGCAGCCCGATCCAGTGCCAGCGTACCGCGTGGACTGATGCCTAACGCAACATAGCTGGCGAAGGTTTCACTTAGCTGTGCCGGCTGACGGGTCATCTCCACAAGATTAACAATGTAGTTCTCCATGGCGGGGGCAACGTAAATGTCTGAAATCGCCCGCCAGCAATCTGCAATGTCTCCCTGAGTGAGCATTACGTCCGGCGTAACGACCGGTTTCGCCGATGCATCATGTTCAGCGCGGTATTTCTCCTGCTGTTCGCCGCGAACCAGCTGCATCACGCGTTGCTCATTCTCTTTCGTCGGGTAACTGACCAGCACTTTCATCAGAAAACGATCTAATTGCGCTTCCGGCAAAGGCCAGGTGCCTTCCTGGTCCACCGGGTTTTGGGTAGCCAGCACCATAAACACGCCTGGCAGGGGCCAGCTCTTACCGGCAACAGTTACATGGCGCTCTTCCATCGCCTCCAGCAGAGCAGACTGCACGCGGGCTGAGGCACGGTTAATCTCATCCGCGAGGATTACATTGCCAAATACCGGACCCGGACGAAAACGGAACTGATCTTCTTCTCGCGTGGCATGCTGCTGATAAATTTCACTGCCGGTGATGTCAGAAGGCAGCAGGTCGGGCGTGAACTGAATTCGGCTGAAGACGCCTTCAACATGGCGGGCGAGTTCCCTTACTGCACGGGTCTTTGCCAGCCCCGGCAGGCCCTCCAGCAGGACATGGCCATCGCAGAGCAGGGCAATAATCAACATCCGCACCAGTTCCTGCTGACCCAGCACCTGAGTATTCATACTTTGTTCAAGCTGAAGCATCTTTTCGGTGGCATTCATTTCCGCACTCCTGCAAAGTCACGTTTCAGTAACGTGGTGATCCCCACCAGAATGGGCTCGGCATAATTAAAGAACGCTTTGATCCCCGGGCACAGATAGTTCAAGCCCAGTTCACCATCGGGGGTCCGGACCAGACGGTTTTTGGGGCATTCACCCCAGCAGAGCTTCAGATGCGGGCATTCCCTGCAATATTTTGGCAGGGTGTCGCGCTTACCCATACCGAATGACTGCTGACGTTCAGAAAAGGCCAGGTGAGAAAGCTTGCTGTATTCAATGTTGCCTATCTGATATTCCGGGTAAACGTAGTGGTCACAGGAGTAAATATCGCCATTTTTTTCAATGGCGAGCCCCTTGCCGCAAAATTCTGACGCGGTGCAAATCTGCGCCGGCATGCCCATCGTCTGGGCTACCGCGGTTTCAAAAAGGTTAACCTGCACGCGTCCCAGATCGTTATTAACCCACTCTTCAAAAACCGCTATCAGAAACTGCCCCCAGTCATAGGGGTCAACGGACCAGTCGGTCACAATGGAGTCCAGATCGCCCGGCCGCGCGCGTCGCGTACCGGTGACAGGAATGGTGTCATCACGCCAGAACTGGGGTGCCGTGCTTTTGAAGTCAACAGGCTCTACGCAGGGGTTGAACTGCACGTAAGTGGCACCCAGCTCGCGGGTCACGAAGCGATAAACCTCCAGGGGGAAGCGCGCATTGGTTCTGTTGACGGTGACCAGTGCATTAAATGGCACATCATGGCGCTTGAGCGCATCCACGCCCTCCATGACTTTATCAAAAGTGGGTTTGCCGCTTCGCGTTACGCGGTACCGGTCATGTAATTCCCGCGGCCCGTCAATCGAAATGCCCACCAGGAAATGATGTTTCTTAAGGAATGCTGCCCATTTGTCATTGAGCAGAACGCCGTTCGTCTGGAGATCGTTTTCAATTCTCTGGTCAGGCTTTTTGTACTGCTTCTGAAAAGCGACCACTTTTTCGAAAAACTCCAGGCCCATCAGCGTGGGCTCGCCTCCCTGCCAGGAGAACACCACCTGGTCGCCATCCTGCCCCTCGATATACTGCCGGATGAACTGTTCTAACACTTCATCGCTCATCCCGGTGTGCCGGTCCTGGTGGAGCAGCTGTTCTTTTGACAGGTAAAAACAATAGGTGCAGTCAAGGTTACAGGTGGAGCCCGAGGGTTTGGCCATGACATGAAAGCGGCGTTTGTATACAGGCCCTTTTCCGTTGTACTTCTCCGCGGAGGGTAAGGGTTTTACGGGCAATGTAGTGCTGTATTTCATCTTGGCCTCCGAAAACCGGGCAGTATTTTGCCCGGTAGGGGTGAGCAGGATCAGTTGGTCGCGGGGCTGCCTTCATCAATGAGTTTTTGCACGTCAGAAACCGTGAAAGAACCCGGTTTCTGGCGTGGCGGAAACTCTTTGAAGCTCTGCAACATATCAGCGGCGTATTTCTGCGCCCCACCCAGCAGGAACAGACGGTCATAGAACCAGTGGTTGTAGTCCATGCCATCAGAACCGCGTTCAAGCGGGTCGATTTCCAGATCGAAAATTAGCGGAGTACGGAGTTTGACGAACGGATACTTCCACAGATCCAGGCCGGTATGTTCCTGAATCATAAAGTGAGCCTTCCAGCGACCGTAGCGCATCGCCAGCAGGTCACCGTCATCGCTCCAGTAGAAGAACTCTTTGCGCTGGTCCGGACCTTTACCCTGCAGGAAGTCCAGCTGGTTATAACCGTCCAGATGCACTTTGTAGGTCATGGCATTGGTTTTGTAGCCTTTAAGCAGTTGCTGCTTGATATCCGGTACGCCAGCCGCAGCAACCAGGGTAGGGAACCAGTCGTTACTGCCAAACATATCGTTGATGACCGTACCAGGTTTGATGTGACCCGGCCATCTGATCATCGCCGGTACACGGAAACCGCCCTCCCAGCCGGTGTTTTTCTCACCCCTGAACGGTGTCATCCCTGAGTCAGGCCAGGTCGCGATCATCGGGCCGTTATCTGTGGTATAAACGACAATGGTGTTGTCTTCGATGCCGAGATCTTTAATTTTCTTCAGCACCTCACCGATAATCTTGTCATGCTCAACCATCCCATCCGCATAATCACCCAACCCGGTCACCCCTTTATCGGCCGGCTTGATATGCGTTTTGTTGTGCATGCGCGTGGTGTTATACCAGGTGAAGAAAGGTTTGTTGGCTTTGACCTGCCGTTCCATAAAGTCGTTGTTTGCCGCCAGAGTCTCCTCATCAACGGTCTCCATACGCTTGGTATTCAGCGGACCGGTATCCTCTATTTTTCCGTCAGCAGTAGACTTGATAACCCCGCGCGGTCCGAACTGTTTACGATAGGCCGGGTCTTTAGGATAGTCAGGGTTTTCAGGCTCCTCTTCTGCATTGAGGTGGTAAAGGTTACCCATAAACTCATCGAAACCGTGCGCGGTGGGTAAAAATTCATCCCGGTCACCGAGGTGATTTTTACCAAACTGACCAGTGGCATAGCCAAGTTGCTTAAGAATGCTGGCAATAGTGGGATCTTCTTTTTGCAGACCCTGTGGCGCACCTGGCATGCCCACCTTGCTCATTCCGGTACGGAACGGCATCTGTCCGGTGATGAAGGACGAGCGTCCGGCGGTTGAACTCTGTTCGGCGTAGTAAGACGTGAATTTCGCCCCTTCAGCGGCAATACTGTCGATGTTCGGGGTTTTATATCCCATCATTCCCTGGTTGTAGGTGCTGAGATTCCAGTAGCCAATATCATCACCAAAGATCACCACGATGTTGGGTTTACTTTTGTTTTGCTCCGGTGCTGTCTGCGGCGTTGTGCTGTTATCCGCAGCCAGAGCGCTACCGGAACAGCAGGCGACCGTCAACATCGTCGCGAGCAGGGATTTGCAAAAAGGGACTTTTAACATTTCTGCGCTCCAAAGTGGGGGCTCATAAGGAACGGCAAAAGTGAGCCGCTCCGCTTTTACGACTAAACAAACTGCACTGCACTAATCTCCTTTCGGTCAGGTTAAAAAGTCTGGCTGTAGTTGATGCTCAGGAAGTAAATGGCAGGATTGTCATAACTGCCTTTTAGTGCCGGAGCCGTTACGTGTGAGGAGTCCATCATCAGGTATTCAAAGGCAGCGCCGATATTGCTGGAGGGGGTGAGCTGATACTGTGCTCCCACGCCGAATCGCCACGCATCACCGGACGGCATGGTCAGAGACGTATCACTTTGTGAACGATAGAAACTGCTGTCGTAAGCCACACCGCTGTTGAGACGCCAGCGATCATCAGGACGAAACTGCAGTCCCAGCGCAGTGTGCCAGGTATCTTTAAGGCGGTTATTCCGTTCAGGTGTGGTATCCACCAGGGTGACCTGATTGGCGCCGTAGGCGCTCCAGTCCTGCCAGCCTAAGTCGCCCATCACTGACCACTGAGTATTAATATCGTGGACAAGGCTGAACATCAGCTGAGCAGGCGTATTCACCTGCGCAGTGATCGGCAGGCTGTATTGCTGATTCGGGAGCTGGGGGAAACGGGCTGCGCCGTCGATACTGAAGTGATATTCGGTTTTGCTGGTATAAGTGACACCCGCGCGCGTCGCATCGGTCAAATCAAACAGCAGGCCGGTGCGAAAATTCAGCGCCCAGTCATGATCGGACTGTTTCTGATCTGAGCCCGCGACGTCACGCGTCAGAGACAGGTAGCCGTAATTGATCCCCACGCCTACGCCCCAGGACACCTTATCGCTCAGCTTCCAGGCCAGCGCGGGGCTCAGGGTCATCCCCACCAGCGTGCTTTTTTTAATGAGCCGGTCACCGGCCCACTCCCCAAAATCGAGCCCCAGGCCGTAATTTCCATACAGCCCGATGCCTGCAGACCACTGATCGTTGATGCGCTGATGGTAAAACATACTGGCCCCGGGAAACCAGCCGATGGTATTGCCAGGACTGTTACCCTGTAGCCCAGCATCATCGTCAAGCCGGTAGGGCGTATCACCATAAAGAGCCTGTAAGCCGCCCGTAAACATCCGGTCAGGTAGTCGCGTCATTCCTGCTGGGTTTGTGACAAGCGTGGAGGCATCCTGCGCACGCGCCGCCTGACCAGCACCAGCTAGCCCGGTATCCTCGGTCGCAATTTCATAAAGGTAAAGACCCGCGGCATGAGTTGGGAGGGACAAACAGCCACTTAAGATCAAAGCAGGATACAGTTTCATCGTGTCTCCATTCCAATGCAGACCGGTAAGAAAAACGGATCTGACTTACAGCATTGATGGGCAGCGTATATCAGCCAGAGTACGTGCATAACGAACCCGATCGCCCGCTTTCATAGCATCGGCTGCTTTAATAAGCGTCTGATGGTTTTCAGGATCGGCCATAAAGGTGCTGCGGATTTTTTCATCCGACACTTGTAGGCTTATGCGGCAATGGGTCCTTAAATCATTAATCATCGCCTGCTGGCGCAGCGCAAAACCAACGCTGTCATAGGGGGCTGCATAACCGGCGGCAGAGATGAAAACAAGCACTGCCGAAGCAAACCGTCGAAATTTAGGATCTGTAAATAGGTGCATAGCTATGCTCCCAGGTGAATTTAATTAGTTAAGAAATTGCAGATTGAGCCCAAAGAAAATCTGCCAGCGCGCCTGACCAGGACCGTGGTCGGCAATGCTGCCCTGAGGCTCAACAAAGAAGTTATAAACCGTTTTGCCGCTCTTGATTACCTGGCCCACACCAAGACCAAGAGGTATGCCGTAACTGTCATTCTGGAAGTTATAATTCCAGATGGGCGCGGAGCGGAGATACGTGCCACCTCCCAGCTGATAAAAAGCGAACGGCTGGAAGGCGCCGATATTGACGTCGCTGCGGTTCCCCTCTCCGGCGAAGCTGTGCTGCCAGGAAGCCAGATAGCCATACTGAAATACTGGCGAGCTGGCGTTAAACAGCACGTTAACCAGTCCTGCAGACCATTTTTCGCTGCCTAGCGCATGTTCAGAAGCTGTAGGCGCAGTAAGCTGCGGCCCAAACCCAAAGCTGATCGAGGGATTGCCGGTATCAATTAACCAGGCGGTGAAGAGGTTCAAATCTCCGGTGCCGGTCTGATGTCCGCCGCCCGGCCCAACGGGATAGGTATTTACAGGGAGAGAGGCGCGTAACAGCCAGTGGCTTTCCTTCAGAGAAAAAGGTTGTGCATAGCGCAGCCAGAACTGGTTAGCATCTTTATCAGTTCCGCTTACATCGCCAATATAATAATTCTGCATATTAAATGCAGTCATATTGGCAAGGGGGTTATTCGCCTGAGCGGAATCCCCCTGCGGTTGTGCTGAAGAAGCATTGAATGCCAGGACAAATAACAAACCCATCACCAGTG
>NZ_JASEWO010000117.1:0-15053 GCF_030024295.1 Pantoea sp. Pa-EAmG | reverse complement strand
ACACTAACACCTGAAGCTAGCGCGTCTACCAATTCCGCCACCTTCGCCTACCTGCAATACATTACAGTATTGCTAACCACGGAGGCGCATTTTAGAGATTTTACTCATTGCGTCAACACATATTTTGCGACGGTGAAACGACTGCTGCAAAAAGCAACGTTTTCCCCGTCGCATCGCGGATTTTACTACGCTTAGCGCGCTTTCGCGCCGCGGCCATATACGGCGCGATACACTTTGAAGCGGCCGGTCTGCGCCAGCACTTCATGGTTACCGAAGGTTTCATCCAGCACCTGCGGATAAGGCAGGAAGGCGTTGGCCACGATGCGCAGCTCGCCGCCGCTGTTTAGATGCTTCACCGCACCGCGAATCAGCGTGTGGGCGGCATCAAGGCTGGTTTGCAGACCATCATGGAACGGCGGGTTAGAGATGATCAGATCAAAACGGCCGCTGACGTCCGAGAACACGTTACTGGCAAACACTTCGCCTTCCAGGCCGTTAGCGGCCAGCGTGGCTTTACTCGCCTCGATGGCGGCGGCGTGCACATCGCACAGCCACAGCCGGACTTTCGGCGAATGCTGCGCCAGCGCGGCGGCTAATACGCCACTGCCACAGCCGATATCCAGCACTTTGCCTTTGGTGTGCGGCGTAAGAGTGGAAAGCAGCAGATCGCTGCCGATATCCAGCCCGTCGCGGCTGAACACGCCTGGCAGGGTATGAATGGTGAGATCGTCCAGCTGATAGCGATTGCCGAACGCGCTGGCGTCAAAGCTGGCCTGCTGCGTCAGCTGGCCGTGATACAGCCCGCAGCGGCGCGCGCTGTCGATCTTCTCCAGCGTCGCCCAGTTCTCCAGCATGCCTTCGGCGCTGCGCACGCCGCTGCGGTTTTCACCGACGACAAAAATATCGCAGCCCAGCGGCAGCAGCGACAGCAGGTTTTGCAGCTGGAACTGCGCTTCCGGTTTGTTCTTCGGCCAGAAATAGACCAGCGTGTCGCAACCGGCTACGTCGGCCGCACCGGCCACCAGCCCGTACACTGCCCGTTCACCGAGGCGACGGCTGAGGTTCTGCCAGTGATGGTACTGCTGAGTGTGCACGCGGCTCGACGCGGTCTCCAGCTGGGCGGGCAGGTCATCCTGCAGGTCGCCGGCGAACAGTACGTGGCGGGCGGTAAATTCATCACTGTGGCGCAGAATCACTTCGCTGGCCGGGGTAAAAGCAGACATGGAACGCTCCTGTTAAATCAGAGCGGGGATTATAGTGCTTTGTTGGCGCATGTTCGATGGGTTTGCTAGCATAGCGTCGCATTCTGGCAGCATAACGGGTAATAGCATGAGCACAAGGCGCGACTGGCTTCTACAGCAAATGGGGATTACGCAGTATCAGCTGCGACGTCCGCGCGTGCTGCAAGGCGAAATTGCCGTCACGCTAACGCCGGACACGCGGCTGGTGCTGGTCGCTGAGCAGGCGCCGGATCTGCAGGAGCCGCTGGTGCGCGACGTACTACGGACGCTGAGCATTCAGCCGGGGCAGGTAATGACGCTGACGCCAGAACAGCTGCCGATGCTGCCGGAGCAGGTCGACTGTGCTGGCTGGCTGCTGGGCGTGACCAGCGATCATCCTTTTAACGGCATCACGTTCACCAGCGCCGTTTTCAATGAATTAATCAGCAGCGGCGCGGCCAAACGCGCGCTGTGGCAACAGATGTGTAACCATGACAGCCATCTCTTTCATCACCCCTGATTTACAGCCGCGGCTGCTGGAGATCGAGCGCCACGCGCATGCGTTTCCGTGGAGCGAGCAGACCTTTGCCAGCAATCAGGGCGAACGTTACGTCAATCTTTGCCTGCACGCGGACGGCCAGCTGGCCGGCTTCGCCATCACCCAGGTGGTGCTGGATGAAGCGTCGCTGTTCAACATCGCGGTCGATCCCGCGTTCCAGCGCCGCGGCTATGCGCGTCAGCTGCTACAGCAGCTGATTGCCGAACTGGAGCAGCGTGCGGTGATGACGCTGTGGCTGGAGGTACGCGCCTCCAATCAGCCCGCCATTGCGCTGTATCAGCAGCTGGATTTTCATCAGGTCAGCGTGCGGCCAAACTACTATCCCACCGCCAGCGGGCGCGAGGATGCCATCATCATGGCGCTCACGCTCTGACGTTATTCAAAAGGGGCACTATGTTAAACGACTGGGACTGCATCCTGTTCGATGCGGATGACACACTTTTCCACTTTGACGCCTTCGCCGGCCTGCAGCGCATGTTTGCCAGCTACGACGTGCACTTCAGCGATCAGGATTACGCTGATTATCAGGCCGTCAACAAACCGCTGTGGGTCGATTACCAGAACGGCACCATTTCAGCGTTACAGCTCCAGACGCGCCGCTTCACGCTGTGGGGCGAAAAACTGCGCGTGGCGCCGGAAGTGCTTAACAGCGACTTTCTTAATGCGATGGCCGAGATCTGCCTGCCGCTGGATGGCGCAGCCCGCCTGCTGGATACGCTCAAGGGCAAGGTAAAAATCGCTATCATCACCAACGGTTTTACGGCGCTGCAGCAGGCGCGCCTTGAACGCACCGGTTTCCGTGACTACTTTGACGCGCTGGTGATCTCCGAACAGGTGGGCGTACCCAAGCCGGACGCGGCGATTTTTGACCATACGCTGCAGCTGCTGGGCAATCCCGATCGCCGCCGGGTATTAATGGTCGGCGACACGCCGGAATCAGATATTCTCGGTGGTATGAATGCCGGCGTGAAAACCTGCTGGATCGATCACGGCACGCGTCCGCTGCCGGCGCACATCACGCCCACCTGGCAGGTGAAAACCTTGCCTGAGCTGCAATCTATTCTGACTGCTTAACAATCCCGATACCTGCTATTTTAGCGAATTAAACCAGCCTGGTCCGCCTGGCTGGTTTTTTTAACTGCCAGTTTGCCTTTATCACCCCTTTTTTACCGCCTGCCTGAGTTTTATCGCGCGCAGACAAAATGCGTGCCGCTCAGCGCCATTTTTTTTATGACAATTTTTAATGATCGCGCGAGCAAATTTTCATCTTTCATTTACAATCTTTCACAGTTTTAATGGATTGCTAAGAATAGTCTTAGGTTTACGGGCAAAAGTGACGCAAATTTGCATTAAAAATATTTGTTAACCTTTACTGAACTAATTTCCTCTGCTAGCGGCGCGTTGAAATTTTGTCAGGCTTCTGTAAACTTCCGTCAGACATTAACAAATGGATTGTGATTGCATGCTCACGGGCAGGTTTTACCTGGCTCGTGCGGTAGCTATGATGTTTCCAGTCTTTTATATTTTGTTGATATATCTCAATAAATAGCAATGCTGCCAGCGAATGCCGTAAGTTGTTGCTGTTATCCTCTTAATCGTTACCGATTAACCAGATTCATTGAACGTGATAGTTTTTAACCCAGGGATGGCATAAGAGAAACCGAGGTTTGGCTGTGGCCAACCCCTTCGCTTAGCAAAAATTGATCATGTTGCTGATCGTTTGTGAAACGATCGGAATTCTTCCGACATCATCCTTGTCACTAATGTTGCATTTTTAATACTTAATTCAGACTGATCAATTTTTGCCTCGCTGGCGCGATGCGTTAGCCACACTCATTAAAGGGTCAACTTTTTAACTGGTACTGAATCGACGCCGGCTCCCGCCGTGTGCACGGTTCATTTTGCTCTTAACCGGCCTCTGGCCACTTTTTAGGCGTTAATGGAACTAAACATGAAGAAAATGGTGAATCTCCGTATGGCGTTGGGCCTGATGTTTGTTTTCGCAGTGGCTGGCTGTAAAGCACCGCCAAAGATGACAGACGACACTATTGTCAGCAGCACCGTTGACGGCGTCACGCTGTCGCACCGTTATGCCGTCCAGCCGCCGGCACAGTTCAGCCCGGTGAACGAGGCTTATCGCGCGCTCTATCCGGCTTCGATCATGACCCGCCCCAGCTTCGGCGGCAAAGTGGTGGATACGCTGAAAAGCGGTGAAACCTACACCGTGATTGGCCAGGTTGAAAACAACTGGCTGGCACTTGGCGAGTCGGCGCAGGCCGCAGACGAAGCGCAGCCTGAGACTGCACCGGCCGATGACAAAAACGCGCAGCAGCCGGCGGCTCAGCCTGCGGTGCAGCTGATCGGTTATGTCCCGTTCCGCGCGGTGGTGAAAAGCGCGCTGTATGAGCAGACCATCAAAGCGGATCAGCCGAAGCGTCGCGCCCGCGCCAGCAGCAAGAAAAAGACCTGCGTCGCGGTGGATGGCGACAGCAAAGCGTGCCAGAACAGCAACAGCGGCACCTGGATCATCAACTAACACGGTAAGCAGGGAGGGCTGAATGATGACGATGATTTCTCTCCGCCGCGCCGGATTACTGCTGCTGGCTTGCCTGCTGGCCGCCTGCAGCAGCAACAGTCCGGCGCCGGTTGCACGCTACAATCTCGACTTTCAGGCGCATCCGCAGATCAACGCGGGTGCGCCGCTCAAAGTCCGGGTGATGTTGCTGACCTCCGATGCGGAATTCATGTCCGCTGATTTCTACTCCCTGCAGAACCAGCCCGCCACCGCGTTGGGCAGCACGCTGCTCAACAATCAGCAGTTCTTCCTGATGTCAGGTCAGCTGAGTAAAACCCTCAGCGCGAAAAGCCTGCCGGAAGCGCGCTTCATCGGCATCATGGCCGAGTATCAGGCGCTGGACGGTAAAGTCTGGCGCCTCGCGCTGCCCTTCCCGGATGGCGACGACAGCGCATTCTGGCAGTTCTGGAAAAATAACGATGGTGAGTTGAATGCCCGCGTTGTGGCGGATATCAACGGCCTGCGCGTGGTTAAGCAGTAAGGATGCCTATGAACCGAGCCGAAAAGGTTGTCTGGACCGAGGGGATGTTCCTGCGCCCTCACCATTTCCAGCAGTCGGAAAATTTTCTACACAGCACCCTGCGCGAGTGGGGGCAGTCGCAGCGCGCCTACACCTGGGGGTTTTTTGATCTCGAATTTGATGAAGCGCTGTTGCGCCAGGGAAAACTGGCGCTGAGTGCCGCCAGCGGATGTCTGCCTGACGGCACCTTTTTCTCTTTCAGCCAGCCACAGCACGGTCCGGCCCCGCTGGATCTGCCGGCGAATGTCGATCGCAGCAAAGTGGTACTGGCGATCCCGGCCCGGCGCAACGGGCGCGAAGCGGTGGCGTTTCAGGAGACGCAGGATTCACTAGCGCGCTATCTGGCGTGGGAAGCCGAAGTCGAAGATGACAACGCTCAGGCGGTCGGCGCTGCCACCGTTCAGTTCGGCAAACTGCGCCTGCGCCTGATGCTGGAACAGGATCTCACCGCGGAATGGACGGCGATGGGCGTGGCGCAGGTGATTGAAAAACGCAGCGATAACCACGTGCGCCTCGACACCGATTACATTCCGCCGATGCTGACGCTCAACGCCAGCCGGCCGCTGCAGAGCATGCTCAATGACCTGCACGGCCTGATTCAGCAGCGCAGCCAGCAGCTGAGCCAGCGCACGCCGGGTACCGGCCGTTTTAACAGTGCCGACATGGTCGATTTTATGCTGCTGACCTTACTCAATCGTCAGCTTGGCCTGCACGCGCACTTACAGCATCTGCCGCTGCTGCACCCGGAAACGCTCTACAGTCACTGGCTGCAGCTGGCCGCTGAATTGAGCAGCTGGATGCCGGCGCGCACCCCGGACGCGCTGCCGCTGTATGACCATGACGATCTGTACAGCTGCTTTGCCCGCTTAACGCTGCTGCTGCGCCAGGGACTGTCGCAGGTGATGGAAGAGAGCGCCATCCAGCTGCCGCTGACGCAGCGCTCGCACGGCCTCAACGTGGCCACGGTGCCGGAAAGCAGTATGGTACGCGAGTTCGGCTTTGTGCTGGCGGTCAAAGCCAGCGTGCCAGCCGAAGCGCTGAAAACCCACTTCCCGGCGCAGATGAAAGTCGCGCCCGTCACCAAAATCCGCGATCTGGTGCAGCTGCAGCTGCCGGGACTGGCGCTGAAAGCCATGCCGGGCGCGCCGCCGCAAATCCCGTGGCATGCCGGCTACAGCTATTTTGAGCTCGATAAGAACAGCGAGCTGTGGCAGGAGATGGAGCGCTCAGGTGCCTTTGCGCTGCATCTGGCCGGTGAGTTTCCGGGCCTGAACATGGAGTTCTGGGCCATTCGTAGTCAGTCAGAATAATCAAAACTGAGCACGCCGCATGATGCAGGAACAACAGAAACCGAACAGTGACGTCACACAGCAGGATGTCAGCCATCAGAATGTGCTGGTCGCCGCGGCGAATCCGCTGATTAACGCGATTCCGCAGATTCGCCACTCCGTCTCGCACGACGATCCGGCGCGGCTGCGCCAGCAGCTGATCGATCAGATCCGTCGCTTTGAGCTTAGCTGCCAGCAGTCGGGGCTGAGTTATGAAGTGATCGTCGGCGCGCGCTACTGCCTGTGCACCGCGCTGGATGAAGCGGCGGCGCTGACGCCGTGGGGCAGCCGCGGCGTGTGGACCAGCAACGGCCTGCTGGTGACGTTTCACAATGAAACCTGGGGCGGTGAGAAGTTCTTTCAGCTGCTGGCCAAGCTGTCGCAAAACCCGCGTCAGCACATCCTGCTGCTGGAGCTGATCTATTTCTGCCTGCTGCTCGGCTTTGAAGGGCGCTACCGCGTGCTGGATAACGGGCGTTCGCAGCTGGAAACCATCAAACAGCGTCTGCTGCAGATGATCAAAAGCGTGCGCGGCAGTTACCCGGCGGCGCTGTCACCGCATCCCACCGATCAGCCGGTGCTGCGCAAGCTGTGGCGGCCGATGATTCCACTGTGGGCCTGTGCGGCGGTGGCCGGCTTTGCTGCCTGCCTGTTCTACATCGTCCTGAACTGGCGTCTCGGCGACTACACCTCGCCGGTGCTGGCCAGCATCTATCAGACCGCGCTGCCGGAAGTCAAAATCAGCAATCCGGCACCGCCGCCGCCCGCCACGCTGAACCTGAAAGCGTTCCTCAAGCCGGAAATTGATGCCGGCCTGGTGGCGGTGCGCGATGAAGCCGACCAGAGCGTGGTCACGCTCAAGGGCGATGGCCTGTTCGCCTCGGCATCCACCGAAGTGCGTGGCCGCTACGATGCGGTGATTCAGCGCATTGCCGCCGCGATGAATAACGTCAGCGGGAAGATTCTGGTGATTGGCTACAGCGACAACGTGCCGATTCGCAGCGCCCGCTTCGCCTCCAACTATGAACTCTCGCTGGCGCGCGCGCAGTCGGTGCAAACCCTGCTGCAGCAGCAGCTGGCACAACCGTCGCGGGTTAAAGCCGAAGGGCGTGGCGAAAGCCATCCGCTGGTGCCGAACACCAGCGCGGAGAATCGCGCCCGCAACCGTCGCGTAGAAATTACTCTGCTGGTCGCGCCGGATGCGACGCAAGCGGAACTCAACGGCCTGGCGAGAGGGAACTAATCCATGCTGAATATGCTTTTTGCGGTGCTGACCAGCCGCCTCGCCTGGGGTTTTGTCGGCATTACCGCGCTCTCCTTTATCATCTGGGTGATTGGCCCGGTGTTTTCCATTGTCGACTCGCGGCCGCTGGAGCCAGAGCAGAACCGCATCATCAGTATTGCGCTGCTCTATCTGGTCTGGGGGCTGAGCCAGGCGATTCCGCGCCTGTATAACTTCTGGCTCAACCGCAAACTGATGTCGAGCCTCGAAACCAGCAAAAGCGATGCGCCGGAGCAGGACCGCAAACGCCTGACCAATGAAGAGCAGGTGCTGGCGAGCCGTTTCTCCGAAGCCACCGACATGCTGAAAAAAGCGCACTTCCAGCGCGCCAGCAGCAAGGGCGCGCCTTTCTGGGCGCAGCGCTTCAGCCATCAATACCTCTACCAGCTGCCGTGGTACATGATCATTGGCGCACCGGGTGCCGGTAAAACCACCGCGTTGGTCAACTCCGGGCTGCAGTTCCCGCTGGCGGACAAGTTCGGCAAAGCGGCGCTGCGCGGCATCGGCGGCACGCGCAACTGCGACTGGTGGTTCACCAACGAAGCGGTGCTGCTGGATACCGCTGGCCGCTATACCACCCAGGAGAGTCAGCAGGAGCGCGACGCCAGCGAGTGGCATCACTTTCTCGACCTGCTGCGCAAATATCGCGGCCGTCAGCCCGTCAATGGCGTGATTGTCACGCTCAGCGTCTCCGATTTACTGACGCAATCGCCGGAAGCGCAGCGCAATCAGGCGATCGCACTGCGTCAGCGGCTGATGGAGCTGCACGATCGCCTTGGCATTCGCTTCCCGGTTTATGTGCTGATCACCAAAACCGACCTGCTAAAAGGTTTCCGCAGCTACTTCGCTTCGCTGGATAAAACCCAGCGCGAGCAAATCTGGGGCTTTACCTTCCCATGGGCGCAGGCGTCGACCGCAGAGTTTGAGCTCAACAGCCAGTTTCAGCAGGAGTATTCACTGCTGCAGCAGCGTCTGGATGCCGGCCTGGCCGATACGCTGTTAGCGGAAAGCGATGCGCAGGCGCGGGCGGAGAGCTATCTGTTTCCGCAGGAGTTCGCTGCGCTACGCCCGCTGCTGGCGGAGGCGCTGGATACGCTGTTTGCCCGTTCGGATTTCGAAACCCAGTTCGCGCCGCGTGGTATCTATTTCGCCAGCGGTACTCAGGAAGGACTACCGTTTGACCGCGTAATGGGCGAGCTGAGCCGCGCCCTGCATCTGCCGGGACAGCGCAGCGGTGAGTCCGGCAGCTGGGACCAGGTCGACAAAGAGTCACCGATCCCGCCGAACAAAGGCCAGAGCTTCTTCCTGAAAGGCGTGCTGGAAAATGTCATCTTCCAGGAGTCGGGCCTGGCGGGCAGTAACCGCTGGTGGGAGCTGCGCAATCGCGCCGGATTGTGGTCCGGCTATCTGGCGCTGCTGGTGCTGGTACTGATTGCCGGAGCACTATGGCTCACCAGCTACAGTAAAAACAAAGCCTATTTGCAGGAGATGGCGGGTAAAACGCCGCAGGTGGAGCAACTGGGACAACAGCTGGAACGCCAGGGCAATGGCGATCTGTTTGCGCTGGTGCCGTATCTCAACACGCTGCTGCAGCTGCCGAAAAGCGCCGACTTCTCGCTGGAAGATCCCCCGCTGACGCGCCGCATGGGGCTGTATCGCGGTACCGAAGTCAGCGACGCCACGCGCACCCTGTATGACAAAGCGCTAAAACAGCTGCTGCTGCCGCAGGTGGCGCAAAACATCACCCGCTGGCTGCGCAACGACAACGGCAGCGATGCGGATTACAGCTACGAAGCGCTGAAAGCTTACCAGATGCTGTATCAGCCAAAACATTATGACGGCAAATTCCTGCATGCCTGGCTGATGCTGAATATTAGCCGAGAACTGCCGCAAAACGTGACGCAGCAGGAAGTGAAACAGCTGGCGTGGCATCTGCAGCAACTGCTGGAGACACAGATTCAGTCCTCGCCGTACGCGAAGGATGACGCGCTGGTAAAGCGCGAGCAGGTGCTGATTAACCAAATGCCGCTGTCGCAGCGCGTCTACGGACGCCTGAAGCGCCTGCTGCAGCGTGACGGCAGCCTGCAACCGGTCACCCTCGCGGCGCTGGGCGGGCCGCAGAGTGAGCTGGTGTTTTCACGCAAAAGCGGCAAATCAGTCAATGACGGCGTGGCCGGCCTGTTCACGCCAGACGGTTACTGGCAGCACGTCGATAAACAAATCGCACCGGTCACGCAGGCGCTATTCCAGGATGATGTCTGGGTGCTGGGCGGCGTTGCGTCGCCGGAGAACAGTCAGCAGACCGATCTCGCGGTGCGCCAGCTCTACGTGCAGGATTACATCCGCCAGTGGGAGCAGTTCCTCAGCGATATCCAGCTCAACAGCAGCGCGGATTTGTCGCAGCGCATCAACACCGCACGTCTGCTGTCGGGCAACCACTCGCCGCTGCGCCAGCTGGTGGTTAACCTCAGTAAGCTGCTGACGCTGAACCGCGCACAGCCGGATGAGCAAAGTACCCAGGCACAGCCGGCGACGGGCAACAGCGCCACGCGCACTTTAGAAGCGCTGTTCAGTTCCTCCAAAGCCAGCGCGGCGTCGGGCCAGGGCGCAACGCAGCAGGCACCGGAACAGGCGGTGGCGGTGCACTTCGCTCCCATCCTTGAACTGGCACAGCCGCTGCTGCAGGGCAGTAAGGTGCTGGCGGTAGATGATTTTCTGCATCAGATCGACGATCTCTACCGCTATCTGACGGCGGTGCAGGACGCGGCCAACAGCGGCATGCCGCCGCCGTCCGGCGATGCCATCAGTCGTCTGCAGGCCAGCGCCGGTCGCTTACCGGGTTCGCTGCAGAATATGGTTTCCAGCATGGCCGTGGGCGCCAGCAGCGATGCACAGCGCCGCGATATGGATAACGTGCGCAAGCGCATCACCATGGAAGTGGGCAGCTTCTGCCGCCAGGCAATCGCCGGCCGTTATCCGCTGGTGCGCAATGCGCGCAGCGAAGTGACGCCGGACGATCTGGCGCGCATGTTCGCGCCGGGCAGCGGGCTGATGGACAGCTTCTTCCGCGACAATCTGGCCAGCAAAGTGGATACCACCAACGCCGCGTGGCGCTTCACGCCGGGCATCGATGGCAAAACGCTGCCGGGCGGTGAAGCGCTGCTGCGTCCGTTCCAGCAGGCGCAGTCGATTCGTGATGCCTTCTTTGCTAACGGGGCGACCACGCCGTCGTTCCGCGTCACGCTGCGCACGGTGAAGATGGATAACGACATCCTTAACCTGACGCTCGACGTCGACGGCCAGATTCTGCGTTACAGCCATGGCCCGCAGGCGGTGCAGATGGTGAGCTGGCCCGGACCGGGCGGCACCAGCCAGGTGCGGATGCAGCTTGGTCTGACCAACGGCACCACCTCAACGCTGGTGACCAGCGGTCCATGGGCGCTGAACCGCTTCTTCGATCGCGCTCGTGTAACCGCGGTCGGTGGCCTGACCCGCGAGGCCAGTTTTAACGTCGATGGCCATCAGGTCACGTTGTCGTTCACCCCTGGCAGTATTCGTAACCCGTTCCAGCTTCCCGGCTTTAGCTGCCCCTGAAACAGGACCTGATAATGACTCATTACGCAGCACCCGGCTGGTACGGCAAATTGCCCAGCTCGGGTGACTTTGTGAAGCGACGCTTCCCCGATGTGCTGTACCGGCAGTGGTCGAACTGGTTTCAGGTCGGACTGCATCACTGGCAAACCAGTGAAGAGAGTAAAAACGCCCCGTCGCGCGCCTTTCTCAAAGCGCCGGTGTGGAATTTTGTCGTGCCGCCGATGCTCGGCAGTCAGCTGATCCAGATGGGCTGCCTGATTGCCGCCCGCGACAGCGTCGGCCGCAACTATCCGCTGTGCGCGCTGCGCCATTTTACCCCTGCCGAGTGGTCACCGGCGCTGCTGGCCCGCTCGGGCGAGTGGTATCAGCAGGTCGGCAATATGCTGCTGCGCGTGGTGCAAAACGGCGGTACGCCAGAGCAACTCGACCAGGCGCTGCTGAGCATTCCGCAGCCCCAGCAGCCGCAGACTGACGGCGAACAGTCGGACATTTTACAGGTGATTGGCGACGGCGAGCCGTCGACGCTCAACTGGAAACTGCCGGGTGACAGCTTCGACCCGCAGTTTTACACCAGCTTCTGGTGGACAAACCAGAGCGACGGTTTCCCGCTTTACACTCAGGTGCACAGCGGCAACTTCACCGCACAGCTGTTCTCACTGCTGTTCGACCCGGCCGGAGGGGCAAAACCCGGACGAAACGGACTTTATCCTCCGATGTTTGAATCCTGAGGCCAACCGCTATGACGATGAATATTGACGCGCTGCTGGCGCCGGTCAGCAGTGATAACCCCTGCGGCGACAACCTGGAGTATCACGCGGATTACCAGGCGATGGAGCAGGCCAGTACCGGTAAAGCCGAACAGCAGTTTGGCGAGACCATTATCCCGGCTGAATCAGCGGACTGGAATAAAGTCGAAAAGCTGGCGATTGACTTGCTCAGCCGCAGCAAAGACCTGCGAGTGATGTTAGCGCTTACTCACGCCTGGACCGAGCTGAAAGGGCTGCCGGGCTATGCGCAGGGGCTGAAGCTGATTGAGCAGGCGCTGCTGCTGTACTGGGAGCCGCTGTGGCCGCGACTGGAAGAGTACGGCGAACAGGATCCGTTCTACCGCATCAACGCGGTGGCGCTGCTGGGCGATAAATCAGCGCTGAGCAGCGCGGTACGCCAGAGCTGGCTGCTGCGCTACGCCTCGGATGGCATCACGCTGCGCGATGCCGCAGCGCTGTGCGACGGCAGCAAGACCGAAGTCGCGGACTATCCTGGCGGTCTGCCGCGCCTGACCGATGAGCTGGCGCGCGGCGAGCAGCCCGGTATTGAAGCGGTGCTACAGATAAGTGAGCGTTTGCAAACCATTACCGAAACTCTGACCGAACAGCTGGGTGAAGCGGCGGTGCCGGAGCTGTCGCAGCTGCGCAGGCAGATCGCCATGATCGCCGAACGCTGTCAGGCCACTGACCTCAGCACGCTGCAGCCGGCCGTGGTAACAGAGCAGCCGCCGGAACCGAGCGTCGCCGCGCCCGCCGCAGCGGTCCGCACGGCTGACTGGCGCAGCGTGCAGCTCAGTTCGCGCGCCGATGCGCAGCTGATGCTGGAGAAGGTGAAGCACTACTTTGCTCAGCACGAGCCCAGCCATCCGGCACCGCTGATGATCGACCGCGTACAACGGCTGATTGAGCTCGATTTTATGGACATCATCCGCGATCTGGCGCCAGACGGCGTGCATCAGCTGGAAAATATCTTTGGACGCCGCGACTAAGCGAGCGTAACAACTCAACGCAGCGAGACCTGCGCGCCTCCTGCGAAACTTTACCCGCGCACCCTTAATGGAGAAAACCATGGCACCAACGAAATCCAGTGGGCAGAAGTTCATTGCCCGCAATCGCGCGCCTCGCGTTCAGATTGAATATGACGTGGAAATTTATGGCGCGGAACGCAAAATCCAGCTGCCGTTTGTGATGGGCGTCATGGCGGACCTGGTCGGTAAACCACTCGAGCCGCAGGCGAGCCTTGATGAGCGTAAATTCCTGGAAATTGATATCGATAACTTCGATGAGCGCATGAAAGCGCTGAAGCCGCGCGCGGCGTTTCAGGTGGATAACACGCTCAACGGCGAAGGCAAACTTAACGTCGAACTGACCTTTGAGAGCATGGACGATTTCTCACCGGATGCGATTGCCCGCAAAGTCGAACCGCTGAGCAACCTGCTGGAAGCGCGTACCCAGCTTTCGAATCTGCTGACCTACATGGACGGCAAAAATGGTGCGGAAGAGCTGATCGGCAAGATTCTGCAGGATCCAACGCTGTTGAAAGCGCTGACCCATCTGCCGAAGCAGGATGAAAGCGCTGAAGGTAAGGAGGAGTAATCATGACCCAGTCTTCGCATCAGCAGCAACAGGGCGCCTCGCACTACAGCGAGAATGAACTCAGCGCCCTGCTGAACAAAGAATTTCGTCCAACCAGCGATCAGGCGCGTGCAGCCGTCGAAAGTGCCGTGAAGACGCTGGCGCAGCAGGCGCTGGAAAACACCGTCACCATCTCGAACGATACCTATCGTACCATCCAGGCGCTGATCGCTGAGATTGACGACAAGCTGTCACAGCAGATCAACCAGATTATTCATCATGAAGAGTTTCAGCAGCTGGAGAGCGCGTGGCGCGGTCTGAGCTACCTGGTGAATAACACCGAAACCGACGAGATGCTGAAAATCCGTTTCATGAGCATCTCCAAGCAGGAGCTGGGACGCAGCCTGAAGCGTTTTAAAGGCGCTGGCTGGGATCAGAGTCCGCTGTTTAAGAAGATTTATGAGCAGGAGTACGGTCAGTTCGGTGGCGAACCGTTTGGCTGCCTGGTGGGCGATTACTATTTCGATCACAGCCCGCAGGACGTGGAGCTGCTGGGCGAAATGGCGCGTATCAGCGCGGCGGCACACTGCCCGTTCATCACCGGTACCGCGCCGACCGTCATGCAGATGGAGTCATGGCAGGAGCTGGCGAACCCGCGCGATCTGACCAAAATCTTCCAGAACACCGAATATGCCGCCTGGCGCAGCCTGCGTGAATCGGAAGATGCCCGCTATCTCGGCCTGGTCATGCCGCGCTTCCTGGCGCGCCTGCCGTATGGCATTCGCACCAATCCGGTGGATAGCTTTGATTTTGAAGAGCAGACCGACGGCTCAAATCACAACGGCTACACCTGGAGCAACGCCGCCTACGCCATGGCAGCTAACATCAACCGATCGTTCAAAGAGTACGGCTGGTGCACCGCCATCCGCGGCGTCGAGTCTGGCGGTGCGGTTGAAAACCTGCCGTGCCACACCTTCCCGAGTGATGACGGCGGCGTAGACATGAAGTGCCCGACGGAGATTGCCATCAGCGATCGTCGTGAAGCCGAGCTGGCGAAAAACGGCTTCATGCCGCTGGTGCACCGCAAAAACTCCGACTTTGCTGCCTTTATTGGTGCGCAGTCGCTGCAAAAGCCTGCGGAATACCATGATGCCGATGCGACCGCCAACGCACGTCTGGCTGCACGCCTGCCGTATCTGTTTGCCTGCTGCCGCTTCGCGCACTACCTCAAGTGCATTGTGCGCGACAAGATCGGTTCATTCCGCGAGCGTGATGAAATGGAGCGCTGGCTGAACGATTGGGTGATGAGCTACGTCGACGGCGACCCGGCGAACTCGTCACAGGAAACCAAATCGCGTAAGCCGCTGGCTGCCGCCGAGGTGAGCGTGGAAGAGCAGGAAGATAACCCGGGCTACTACGCCGCGAAATTCTTCCTGCGTCCGCACTACCAGCTGGAAGGCCTGACGGTGTCACTGCGTCTGGTATCGAAACTGCCTTCACTCAAATCGAATGAGAATTGATTAACTGCATCAGGCCGTCATGTATGGCGGCCTGAATGCTCACAAAGCTTTGCAGTTACCGTGCAAACGCAAAACGCTTATTGCGAGCCGGCTCCACGTTTCGATATTAATGT
>NZ_JASEWO010000335.1:0-1783 GCF_030024295.1 Pantoea sp. Pa-EAmG | reverse complement strand
CCCACCACCGGGACCTCGATCTCGGTGGGCTGCTTGCCTTTCAACGCTGCAACAAAGGTGTTGGCGCGGATAATGTCGAGGGTTGAGACACCAAACAGACGGTTCTTGTCATACACGCCGGCTTTCTTTAGCACTTCAGCCGCAATGGCCACCGTGGTGTTAACCGGATTAGTGATCACGCCAATCAGCGCTTTCGGCGCGGTGCTGGCAACCTGCTCGATCAGGTTACGTACAATGCCCGCGTTAACGTTAAACAGGTCGGCGCGATCCATGCCGGGTTTACGTGCCACACCCGCAGAAATCAGCACAATATCGGCTCCCTGCAGCGCAGGTGTCGCGTCTTCGCCACTAAACCCTTCCACTTTCACAGAGGTAGGAATATGGCTGAGATCAACCGCCACCCCGGGCGTGACCGGGGCGATATCATAAAGTGAGAGAGCGGAACCTGCGGGTAATTGAGTTTTGAGCAGCAGTGCGAGCGCCTGGCCAATACCACCGGCTGCACCGAGAACGGCAACTTTCATCCTGAACTCCTTATGAAGGTGGGGCAGAGATATGCCGAAAATCCATCAGGTTACGAGTTTAATCAACTTCTCAGGCGATAGCGACACACCTGTCGCGCATTAACCTACGCCGCAATCGGCTCCCGAGACATCTCCACTTCAGAAGTCGCCTGAATGATACAATCGCAGCCAGAAGACAATGGACGGCAATGATCATCGATATAGTTGTTACCACTTCAATACTATAACAACATTGCAACCTTCGCTTTGCGCGTCAGCCCGCGATTTTGGCGCAACACAAAACTCTGCTATGATGCCTGTCCGCAGTTGATTAGCGCGATTCGCTCACTACGCTTATTGCATAAAAATTCATCTAAATGCATAATAATTTATCTGCTGCTGGCCTGTTGCCTGCTGCACCCCTCTTTTATTGGTAGCTTATGCGAAACCCATCAAAACAAGACGACTTGATCAAAGCGTTCAAAGCGTTATTAAAAGAAGAAAAATTCAGCTCTCAGGGCGAAATCGTACAGGCGCTGCAGGAAGACGGCTTCGAGAACATCAACCAGTCAAAAGTTTCTCGTATGCTGACCAAGTTTGGTGCCGTACGCACCCGCAATGCCAAAATGGAAATGGTTTACTGTTTGCCAGCCGAACTTGGCGTGCCGACCACCACCAGCCCATTGAAGAATCTGGTGCTGGATATCGATTACAACGATGCCTTAGTGGTGATTCACACCAGCCCGGGTGCTGCGCAGCTGATTGCACGCCTGCTGGATTCACTCGGTAAAGCGGAAGGCATTCTCGGTACTATCGCGGGGGATGACACCATCTTTATTACCCCTGCGCGTAGTTTCTCCGTAAAACAGCTGCACGATGCCGTGCTGGTTTTATTCGAACAGGAACTATAAAACCCTGGTCTTAACCGGCAGATCATCTGCCGGTAACATCCTTCCTGATGATCCGTTACCCGCCACGCTTGTTACAAAATCCTTTTTTAATAATAAGTTATCGATATAGCTGCCGGTTCTGCATCCGACGAAATATTGGTACGACCTTTTCCCCTGCTTAACCATTCGCGCTATTTTACACTGCTTTACATATTGTGCTCAGTGGTTATAGCTTCTTATGACGTATCAGCCAGCGGGATCGACCATGATCTTTCGCACGAAAAGATAATTTGATGCAGATCATTGTTTTTACGAATAAATAACACCCAATGGTTAAGAATCAACCGGATTTAATAACTTACAGTTCTAAAAAGGTGCCATAAGGATAAA
>NZ_JASEWO010000334.1:0-1785 GCF_030024295.1 Pantoea sp. Pa-EAmG | reverse complement strand
TTGTTTCAACGCGGCATTGTTTATTGCTCTGGCGGTGATTAATTCGTTCACAGATTCTCCACTGGCAGATATATCTGAAAAATACCTGCACTTAAAAATCGCCACCCACGTTTGTTTATCGATTATTTGCGTAGGCTGGTTCTGGGTTCGCCTGCGTCATTACACCTATCGCAAGCCATTCTGGTTTGAGCTGAAAGAGATATTTCGTACCATTCTTATTTTCTCTGTCATCGATTTGTCAATTTCAGCATTATCGCAATGGCAGATGTCGCGCTTTGTCTGGGTGACCACCTGGATTCTGGCGTTGATATTAATTCCGCTGGCGCGCGCCATCTCTAAACGCGTACTGAATCACTTCGGTATGTGGAAAAAACAAACCATCATCATCGGCAGTAGCCGTAATGCTGAAGAAGCCTGGCAGGCGCTGCAGAGCGAAGAGGTGATGGGGTTTGATGTCATTGCGTTCTTCGATGTTGATGGCAGTTGCCCGCAGGCCAGCATCTCTGGCGTACCGGTGCTGCACAATGAACATGAGCTGTGGCAGCTGACGCACAGCGAAACCCAGTTCATCGTGGCTGTGGAGTTTGAACAGAGCCAACATCGTGACAACTGGCTGAAAATGCTGGCAATGCATAACTGCCGTTCAGTCTCAGTGATTCCAACTCTGCGCGGCGTGCCCCTTTACGGTACCGACATGGCCTACATCTTCAGCCATGAAGTGATGATTCTGCGCGTGAACAATAATCTGGCGAAACGCACTTCGCGCTTCCTGAAACGTGCTTTCGACATCGTCGGCGCACTCGGCATCATTATTGCGCTGTCACCGGCGCTGCTGGTCCTCGGCTTTATGGTTGGACGCGATGGCGGCCCACCGATTTACGGTCATGAACGTGTCGGCCTGAACGGACGTAAATTCAAATGCCTTAAATTCCGTTCGATGGTGATCAACTCGAAAGAGGTGCTGGAGGAAGTCCTGCGCACCGATCCGGTCGCTCGCGCCGAGTGGGATAAAGATTTCAAACTGAAGAATGACCCGCGTATTACCAAAGTTGGCCACTTCATCCGTAAAACCAGTCTGGATGAACTGCCGCAGCTGTGGAATGTGGTACGCGGCGACATGAGCCTGGTGGGCCCACGTCCAGTGATTGAAGACGAACTCTGTCGTTATGCCGGTGATGTTGATTATTACCTGATGGCGAAACCCGGCATGACGGGATTGTGGCAGGTTAGCGGTCGTAACGACGTTGACTATGAAACGCGCGTCTATTTCGATTCGTGGTATGTCAAAAACTGGTCGCTGTGGAATGACATCGCGATCCTGTTTAAGACAGTGGGTGTCGTACTGAAACGCGATGGCGCTTATTGAGAGTAGAAGGGCAGGGGACGAAATCATTATCCCCGTCTGAAATGCCGGTGCTGGGAGTGCCTTAACTGACAACTGCCATTATCGAGCCTGAATAGAGTCGGTGCTTTGCCGGCAGGGTAATCACCGACTTTAATTGATGTCGTCTCAGGGCACGGTGACAACATAAAACCAAGGGAGCGCATGATAATGACCCACAGTTTCAGTGTTTAACCCGTCAGTTTTATTTTTTTATAAGACGCTACACAGCGGCGTTTTCGCCTCTATCAATCATTAACTGATAGCGAAGAATCAGATGATAATGAAAATTAAATTGATACCTTTACTGGTATCCGCAACTTTTCTCGCCGGGTGCACCATTGAACCAGGTTCGCACCTTTCCACTAGCGGAAAAGATGTCATTGAGCAACAGGATAGCAACT
>NZ_JASEWO010000116.1:0-15221 GCF_030024295.1 Pantoea sp. Pa-EAmG | reverse complement strand
GCAGTTGACTTTTAATCAATTGGTCGCAGGTTCGAATCCTGCACGACCCACCAGTTATGTAGAAAGGCGCCCTAAAGGCGCCTTTTTGCTTTTTTACGAAGTTCGGTATGTTGCTTTGAGATCGTACTCAGGCCAGATAAGGCGGGGCGGATTGCAAAGGAACCTCACATCCCTGTGGATCGGCCTCGCCATCCATGGCTCGGACGCTTCGCTCCTCCGCACCCGCCTTTTCTGGCTGTCAGGCATTTCAGCTGCTTTAGTTTTGCAGCGCTTTCAGCAAGGCGCAGAGAGTTAACATGAAGCCGAAGGGTACGGAGCGGTGGAGTAAAGCTTCCGGCGCATGGATGCGCCGGCAGAGCCTACAGGGATGTATTTACGGCGACTTTACGCAACCGCTCCGTACCTTTTGGCTGAAAAGCACTATTACAGTTATTCTGGCAACCCCATCATGCCAAATCTCACTAGCGCTTTTCCGGCGTCAGACTCTTCCAGATATGCAGCACCGCGTAACTGCGCCATGGGCGCCACACCTGCGACATCTGCTCTGCGACCTTTGCGCTCACTCCACCGAGATTATTGCGGATCGCAATGTCCTCTTTCGGGAAGGCATCCGGCCAGCGCAGGGCGCGCATGGCGATATAACTCGCTGTCCACGGCCCGACACCCTTCAGCGCCAGCAACTGCTGCTGCACCACGTCCGGATTAACCGCGCCATTGAAGCGCAGCGCTCCAGAGGCGCAGGACTCGGCCAGTGCCTGGATCGCCTGCGCGCGGGCGCTCACAATGCCGAGGCTGGCGATATCATCCAGGGGGGCAGTAGCCAGTGATTCGGCCTCTGGCGGTAAGCGGGAGAGCGCAGGCCACGGTGTGGTGAGGGGCGCGCCAAAACGCTCCGCCACGCGACTGCTCAGCGTCGTCGCGGCTTTCACCGTCACCTGCTGGCCGAGGATGGCGCGGACCGCCAGCTCGAAGCCGTCAAACGCACCAGGAACGCGCAAACCCGGATAGTGTGCCAGACTCGCAGCTAATAGCGGATCCTGGCTGAGCTGCTCGCTGATGCGCTGTGGCTGGGCATCCAGATCAAACAGATCGCGCAAGCGGCGCAGCAGGGCAGGCAGCACCGGCGTCAGCGTGGTGGTAAATTGCACCTTCAGCGCCTGCTTTTCCGGCAAATGGCTAATGCGCACCCAGCCACGACACTGACCGAGCGCCACAGTACGATGATAAACGCCCTCGCTGACCCACTCGACTTGCTTCATCACGCGCTGTTGCAGGAAATCGAGGATGGCGTCCCAGTCATAAGGAGGCCGGTAGCTGAGGCGCAGTTCGGCGCTCTCCTGCTCACCATTCAGGGCTTCCGTCTGAATCTGCTTACGCAGACGCGAAGGCGTCATGCGATAGCGCGCCTGAAACACGTCGTTAAAACGGCGCAGGCTGCGAAAACCGCTGGCATAGGCAATTTCGGTCACCGGCAATGCGGTTTCAGTCAGTAGCTGCTTCGCCAGCAGCATGCGCCGGGTTTGCCGCAGTTCAAGCGGCGACACGCCCAGCTCCTGCTGAATCACCCGTCTTAGCTGGCGTTCACTCAGGTCAAACTCGCTGGCGATCTCAGCCAGTGTCTCCTGTTCTTCCAGTAAGCCTTCTTCGATACGGCGTATCAGCCGGTCGGCGATGCGATGATGGCTATCGACCGGCGCCGAACCAGGTGCCAGCTCGGGACGACAGCGCAGGCAGGGGCGAAAGTGCGCCTTTTCAGCCGCTTCGGCACTGGTGAAAAACAGGCAGTTCTTCTGCATCGGCGCTTTCACCGGACAGATCGGACGGCAGTAAATACCGGTGGAGGTCACGCCGACAAAAAACACCCCGTCGAAACGGCTGTCGCGCGCCGTCAGCGCCTGATAGGCAATTTCAGGATCAAACATCATCGTCTCCGGCAAATAAACACCATCGTCGCGCAGGTGCGGATGGAAAACTGGCTGCTTTCGGACAGCTAACCAGTTTATGCTCATGGCCGAAAACAGCCAGTTTCGCCGCGCAAAAGTGCGATAATCATCCGCATAGCCCACGCCGGAGGTGCAACATGTATCACGCTAAAATCATTACCACGCCCGTCGGAGAACTGACGCTCATTGCCACGGATCGCGGTCTGTCAGCCATTTTATGGGAAAACGAAGGCGCGCAGCGCGTGCCGCTGAAACCGATCGCGCGTAACGACCAGCATCCGATTCTCTGTGAGGCCGAGCGCCAGCTGCGCCAGTACTTTGCCGGCGAGCGTCAGCAGTTTGACATGCCTTACGACACCGTTGGCACTGCGTTTCAGAAAAAGGTCTGGCAGGCGCTGCTCACCATTCCGTTTGGTGAAACCCGCAGCTATCTGCAAATCGCGGAGCAGATTGGCAATCCGAAAGCGGTACGTGCCGTCGGGGCTGCCAACGGTAAAAATCCGTTGTCGATCATGGCGCCCTGTCATCGGGTTATCGGCAGCAACGGTAAGCTCACCGGCTTCGCTGGCGGCCTGGCGGTAAAAGCGTTTCTGCTTGAGCTGGAGAGCCCACAACAGGCGCAGGCCGGCGCGCAGCTGGTACTTCCCGCATAAAAATCACACGACAGGCTCGGTGTAATCCGCTATTGTGTTTAGCATATAAAACACGATGGCGGATTTAATGCCGCATCATCGTCCTGATGGGCGATTTTGTTAAATCGATAAAACGAGAGCCGTGTCATGAGTGCAATGTTTGATGCTGAAAGCGCCATTTATCCCTTCCCGCCGAAACCGGCGCGCCTCAGCCCGCAGGAAAAAGCCGGTTACATCGAAGAAATTAAACGCCTGCTCAAAGCACGCGATGCGGTGATGGTGGCGCATTACTACACCGATCCGGAAATCCAGGCGCTGGCCGAAGAGACCGGCGGCTGCGTGGCGGATTCCCTTGAGATGGCGCGCTTTGGCAGCCAGCATCCGGCGCAAACGCTGCTGGTGGCCGGCGTGCGTTTCATGGGCGAAACCGCCAAAATCCTTAGCCCGGAAAAAACCGTGCTGATGCCCACGCTGCAGGCGGAGTGCTCGCTTGACCTCGGTTGCCCGATTGACGAATTTAACCGCTTCTGCGATGCGCATCCGGATCGGACCGTGGTGGTGTATGCCAACACGTCGGCAGCGGTAAAAGCACGTGCCGATTGGGTGGTGACGTCCAGCATTGCGGTTGAGCTGATTGAATATCTCGACAGTCGCGGTGAAAAAATCATCTGGGCACCGGACCGCCATCTGGGCCGCTACGTTACGCAGCAAACCGGCGCTGATGTGCTGTGCTGGCAGGGGGCCTGCATCGTGCATGATGAGTTCAAAACCCAGGCGTTGCAGCGCATGAAAGCGCTCTATCCTGACGCGGCGGTGCTGGTGCACCCGGAGTCACCACAGGCGATTGTCGACCTGGCCGATGCGGTCGGTTCCACCAGCCAGTTGATTCAGGCCGCCAAAACGCTGCCGCATCCGCAGATGATTGTGGCGACCGACCGCGGCATCTTTTACAAAATGCAGCAGGCGGTACCGGACAAAGAGTTACTGGAAGCGCCTACCGCAGGTGAAGGGGCGACCTGCCGCAGCTGCGCGCACTGCCCGTGGATGGCGATGAATGGCCTGCAGGCTATCGCTGAAGGGCTGGCACACGGCGGCGCGCAGCATGAAATTCACGTCGATGCGGCGCTGCGTCAGGCGGCGTTACTGCCGCTCAACCGCATGCTAGACTTTGCAGCACAACTCAAACTTACGCTGAAAGGGAACGCCTGAGGCGGTTTTCATACAGGTGCAGATGATGGACTTCTTTAGCACACACAATATTCTGGTTCACATTCCGATTGGCGTCGGCGGCTACGATCTGTCATGGATTGAGGCGATCGGTACGCTGGCCGGCCTGCTGTGTATCTGGCTCGCCAGCCAGGAAAAAATTATCAACTACCTGTTTGGTCTGATTAACGTCACGCTGTTTGCGGTGATTTTCTTTCAGATTCAGCTGTATGCCAGCCTGCTGCTGCAGCTGTTCTTCTTTGTTGCCAACGTGTACGGCTGGTACGCGTGGAGCCGGCAGACCAGCAGCCATGAAGCGGCGCTGAAAATCCGCTGGCTGCCGCTGCCGAAAGCCATCGGCTGGGGCGCCGCCTGCGTGATCGCCATTGCGCTGATGACGCGCTATATCGACCCGGTATTCGCTTTCCTCACGCGCACCGCGGTGGGTCTGATGCAGTCGCTCGGCCTTAACGTGGTGATGCCGCAACTGCAGCCGGATGCCTTCCCGTTCTGGGATTCCTGCATGATGGTGCTGTCGATTGTGGCGATGATCCTGATGACGCGCAAATACGTCGAGAACTGGCTGCTGTGGGTGGTGATCAACGTTATCAGCGTGATGATCTTTGCGCGTCAGGGCGTGTATGCCATGGCGCTGGAGTACGCCATTCTGACGCTGATCGCGCTGAACGGCACGCGCCTGTGGATGCAGAGCGCACGGGAACAGGGTTCGCGCGCGCTGTCCCATTAGTGGTGATGATGCGCGTGGCCTTCCAGCGCTGCGTGCTCGTGCTGCGAGCCGCTCTCCTCGCATAACTCGCAGTCCGGGCCGACGCAGGGCTGATACTCCATCTGCACCGTGGCATGGGCAATCTGATAATGCTGGTGCAGATACTGATGAATGCGTCGCAGCAGGCCGTCGTGATCGTACGGCGGAATCACCTGTACGTGCAGCGTCAGCACCGGCTTTTCGCCCACCTGCCACACATGCACATGATGCACATTGCGCACTTCATCAATGTGACGCGTCAGCGCCCGCGCCAGCTTATCCACGTCGATATGCGTCGGTGCGCCTTCCAGCAGCTCGTGCAGGCTCTCGCGCAGCAGCGCCCAGCCGCTGCGCACCACCAGCAACGCCACCAGCAGCGACAGAATCGGATCGATCGGCGTCCAGCCGGTCAGCATGATGATCACTGCCGCCACGATCGCGCCCACCGAACCCAGCAGATCGCCCAGCACGTGCAGCGCGGCGGCACGCACGTTGAGATTCTTCTCTTCGCTGCCGCGGTGCAGCAGCCAGAACGACAGCAGATTCGCCAGCAGGCCGGCAATGGCGATGCCGAGCATCAGGCCGCCTTCAATCGGCTCGGGCTGGTAAAAACGGCGCAGTGCTTCCCAGACGATCAGGACGGTAATCACCAGCAGCGCGATGGCGTTCACAAACGCTGCCAGCGTGGTAAGACGCAGCAAGCCAAAGGTGTGACGCGCATTCGGTTTGCGCCGGGCGAACTGCACGGCCAGCAGCGCCATCAGCAGCGCGGCAGCGTCGGTCAGCATATGTCCGGCATCGGCCAGCAGCGCCAGCGAGCCGGACACCAGCCCGCCGATGACCTCGGCAACCATAAACAGCGCGGTGACGCCAAACGCGGCGGCGAGACGCGTGCGGTTGCCGCCGTGCTCACTGTGAGAATGAGTGTGTGCCATAACGTTCCAGTTGGTTAAGTAGCCTGTTCGTTAATGATATCAGTAAATTGAGATTATCAGGGTCAGGCTGATGCTGTTTTGCCGCGTCGGCCAGCTGCTGACAGCGAGCGGCCACGTCGTCAATGCCGAGCATCAGCCAGCTGCCTTTCAGGCGGTGCGCCGCGCGCGCCAGCTGGGGCCAGTCTGCGGCCGCGCTCGCCTGCAGCAGCGCATCACGATCCTGCTGCAGCGTACGCTGCAGGGTGTGGCAAATACGCGGGATGAAAGCCGGATTGTGCTGCGCCAGAATCTGCAGGCTGTCCGGCAGCACCTGCAACGGATCGCGCACCGCCTGCGCCAGCAGCGGGGCAATATCCCGCAGAGTCACCGGCTTGACCAGCTGCGCTTCGTGCGCCTGCAGCGGCAATTTCAGCAGCTGTACGTCGGCGGAGCACAGTATGCGCAGCGCAGGCTGCACGCGCTGGCGCTGACGACGGCGCAGGATGCGCAGCAGCGTCAGGCCATCCGGGCGTGGCATCATCTGGTCGATAAACAGCACATCAAACGGCTGCTGCGCATCGGCCCGCAGCAGTTCGCGGCCATCCTCAAATACCGCCGCAGCAATGCCAAAGCTCGCCAGCTGCTGCTGCATCACCAGCAGATTGGTCGGGTGATCGTCGACAATCGCCACGCGCAGCTGCGGATAGTGCGGCCAGTGCGTGGCGTCATCCGCCGCCGACGCCGCACAGGGTTCCAGCGGCAGGCGCACGCTCACCGTGGTGCCCTGCTGCGGTGCGGAGTGCAGCGACAGCGTGCCGCCCATGCGCTGTACAATCTCGCGACAGATAAACAGCCCGAGGCCGCTGCCCTGCACCGCATGGCGCTTGCCCGACGGCGCCTGATACCACGGTTCAAACAGCTGCGCCTGCTCGCTGAGCGGAATGCCGCTGCCGCTGTCGCTCACCGTCAGCGCGATATCCCCGGTGACCGCCAGCGTCAGGCGGATTTCGCCGTGGCGGGTAAATTTCAGCGCATTGGCCACCAGATTGTTTACCACCTGCTGCAGGCGATCGCTGTCGAGCATCACGCTGGCCGGCAGCGGGGTCAGCGCCGCCACGTGCAGCTGTGGCCCGCCATCGCGCATCAGCGGGTGATAAAACTGCTGTTGCTGCTGTAGCCATAGCGTGAGATCGAGCGGGCGCGGCGTCAGGCGGAAGCTGTGATTCTCGATGCGCGCATGATCCTGCAGGTCGTTCAGCAGCGTCATCAGCGACCGGGCGCTGCTGTGCATTAAATCGAGCCGCGCGCTCGGATGCTGCTGCTGCTCCAGCTCCAGCAGACCCAGAATCGCCTGCATCGGCGTGCGCAGCTCGTGGCTGGCGGTGGCGAGAAACTGGCTTTTAGCGGCGTTGGCACGCTCCGCCTGCTCGCGCTGTAACCGCTCACGCCGCTGCTGCAGATAACGGCGCAGCAGCAATACCAGCAACAACAGGATGATCACGGCGGCCGCAATCAAAATCAGCAGCGGCACATTGCGCATCGTCATGGTGGTGCCGGGCTGCGGCGGCTGCGACCAGCTGACGCGCATCTGGTTCAGCGTATCTGCCGGAATCTGCTGCAGCGCATGGTCGAGCAGGGCGCTCAGCTGTGGCTGCTGTGCGCTCACCTGCGGCGCCAGCGGCCAGGCGATATCGCTGGCCACAAACGCGAGATGCACGCGGTTGCCCTCATGGCTGGCCATGCGCCAGCGCGCCGACAGCACGTTATCCACCACTGCATCAATCTGGCCAGTGTTGAGGGCCTGCCACAGCTGGGCGCGATCGTCGAACAGCTGGGGCGCGATCTCAGCCGGAAGCAGACGCTGCGCCAGATCGCCCCGCAGCACGCCGACGCGCTGAGCGTGCAGCGCGGACCAGCCCATCGGCTGCCTGTCGGACAGCGTGTAAATGCCCCAGATGGCGCGCCACACTGGCAGCGCGGTGCGGTTAGCATCGTCCCCGTACAGTGGCTGTAACAGGTTGAGCATCACCTGCTGCTGCTGTAACAGACTGGCGGCCTGCTGCGGATTATTAACCCAGCGCGGCGTGAAACGCAGGCCGGTGCTCTGGCTCAGCGCGTTAAGCAGGTCAATACCGAAGCCGCGCGCGTTGCCGCTGGCATCGCGATAGCTCCATGGTGCGTTATCGCTCTCGGCGGCATAAGGGATGGCATCCTGCTGCGCCAGCCACTGTTTCTCTTCGCCCGTCAGCATCAGGGTCTGCGTATCCTGATAGCGCAGCAGCGGCGGACTCCAGCGCTGCTGCACGCGATTGCTGAACTCCGCTGGCAGCAAACGCAGCTGGCGGTTGAGCCAGGCAATCAGCGCCGGATCGCGCGTCAGCGCGCGCAGCGACAGCTCGCCGGCACCGGGATCGGCGGTGATTTGATAAATCTGTCCCTGCTGCAGCTGGCTGAGCAGAAAACCGGCGCTGGCTTCATCGGCCACCAGATAGTCACTCTGCTGGTTCAGCAGCGCATATAGCGCCTGTAAATTGCCGGGCAGCGTTTGCCAGCGGTGGCGATGTGCAAAGGTTTGCGGCAGCTGCGCCAGCGTGTCGGCGGCGATGGTCAGCTGAGCGTTATCACTGTTGAACATCACTGCGCGCTGGTTGTCGCGATTGCGGTAGATGCGCATCGGGCTGGTGAACCAGCTCTCGCTGGTCAGTACGTCGGCGGGCAGATCGCGCTGGCGGGTGCTCAGCACCATATCCACGTCGCCGCGCTGCAGCGCCGCCAGCTGGGCGGCAAAGTCAGGGTATCCGTGCAGGCTGAATGTGCTGCCGCTCAGCTGGCTGAGGGCGCTGAGATAATCGGCATCAATGCCCCAGATGCGATCGCCAATGCGCATCGCCCAGGGCGCGCTGTTTTGCGCCGGCACCGCCACGCGCAGCACCGGTCCTGGCCACGGCTCGGCGTGCGGCGCGGGCATCATGGCGGGCAGCATCACGCTGCTGGCGGGCTGCAATCCGGCGCGCGCCAGCAGACTGAAAAACAGCGCGAACAGCAGCAGCCAGCGTGTCACTGCTGCGCTTTCCACAGTTCTGCCAGCTCGACTACCGACTGCACACCGGTCTTCTCAAGGATATTTTTTTTGTGGGTGCTGACGGTTTTATTGCTGATGTGCAGCTGTTCGCCAATCTGAATATTCGACAGCCCGCGCACCAGCAGCGCGACAATCTGCTGCTCTTTCTCGGTGAGCGGTAGCGCAATGCGCTCCGGCAGCGGCGGAAACGCCTGCTGGCCGCCCAGCACCGCCAGAATCGCGCTCAGCAACTGCGCCATGCTTTGACTCTTCACCACATAGCCGGCCGCCCCGAGCGAGGCGGCGCTGAGCAGCGTGTGGCGGCTCTGCTGGGCCGAGTAAATCAGCACCGGACACTGCGGATGGCGCGCGCGCAGACGGCGCAACAGCTCCAGACCATCGCTATCCGGCAGGCCGATATCCAGCACAATCAGGTCAATATGATGCTGTTGCAGCAGCTGGCGCGCCTGGGCTTCGTCACCGGCGGCGTAAAGCTGTAATGGAATAGGGGCGTTGAGGCAGGCCGCTTCCAGCGCGACTTCAACTAAAGGGTGATCATCGATAAGCAGCAGCGCGGCCATGAAACAGTTCCTGTGAATTTCATAGCGTTAGCATAGCGGAAATAGGGCAGGGGAAAAACAACAGGGCGAGCCTAAGCTCGCCCTGCATCACGATCCGCGTGGCTTACTGCGTGGTGCCGTCAGTTTTATGTTTAACGTGACCACCGCCTTCCTTAGTTTCAACTTTCTTGTTCATATCCGGGCAGCGACCATCTTTACACATGGTATTTTTGTGTTCCTGGCTGGCCGACATATTGCCAGAGGTGGTACCAGAAGTCGCGGCACCGTTGGTGTTCATGCTGCCATTATTAATGTTGCTATTGTCGACATTATTTGGCGGCAGATTCTCTTTCGCGCCGCCCGCGGCTGCGCCGGCTTCTGCTGACGCATTCGCCTGGCCGTTGTTGTTATCCGCAGCCAGTGCTGCGCCGCTGCCCAAAGTCATCGCTGCCGTCAGAAAAATCAATGCAAACTTATTCATCATTATGCTCCTGTAATAAATGGATAGTTGCCGCGTGACACCCGCTGGTGCTGTTTGACGAAAAAAGCGTGCCGCGACGGAATTTAATTCCGTCATGAGTGTTCGGCATGAATATAAATAGCGAAAGCACCTCATTCCTCAGTGCTTACGTTTAAAAAGCTTAGTTCAGAAACGAATAAATGCAAATCTGAGCGAGCCATTTGCACACAGGACATAATTTACACCTGGTGCCTGAAGGGATACATTGGACGGGTTGCGCCCGGCGTACGCAGGGCCAGAAATTTGAATGGAATAAGTATGGATTACCAGAACGACGATTTACGCATCAGAGAGATCAAAGAGTTACTGCCCCCTGTTGCGCTGCTGGAAAAATTCCCCGCCACCGATAACGCTGCTCAAACCGTTGCCCAGGCCCGCCAGGCCATTCACCGCATTCTGCACGGTGAAGATGACCGCCTGCTGGTAGTGATTGGGCCATGCTCCATCCACGATACGCAGGCAGCCAAAGAGTATGCCGCTCGCCTGCTGACGTTGCGCGAGGAGCTGAAGGGTGAGCTGGAAGTGGTGATGCGCGTGTACTTTGAAAAACCGCGTACCACGGTGGGCTGGAAAGGGCTGATCAACGATCCTTACATGGACGGTAGCTTCCAGATTAACGACGGCCTGCGCCTGGCGCGTAAGCTGCTGGTGGATATCAACGACACCGGACTGCCGGCTGCCGGTGAGTTCCTCGACATGATCACACCGCAATACATGGCGGATTTGATGAGCTGGGGCGCCATTGGTGCGCGCACCACCGAATCGCAGGTGCACCGCGAGCTCTCCTCCGGGCTCTCCTGTCCGGTCGGCTTCAAAAACGGCACTGACGGCACCATCAAAGTAGCCATCGATGCCATCGGCGCTGCCAGCGCGCCGCACTGTTTCCTGTCGGTCACCAAATATGGTCATTCGGCGATTGTCGAAACCAGCGGTAATGAAGATTGCCACATCATTCTGCGTGGCGGCAAAGAGCCGAACTACAGTGCGGAACACGTTGCGGCGGTGAAAACCGGGCTGGAAAAAGCGGGCCTGCGTCCACAGGTGATGATCGACTTCAGCCATGCCAACAGCAGCAAGCAGTTCCAGCGTCAGATGGTGGTGGCCGCAGACGTGGCGCAGCAGATTGCCGGCGGCGAGCAGGCGATTACAGGCGTGATGATTGAGAGCCACCTGGTGGAAGGCAACCAGAGCCTCGACAGCGGCAAACCGCTGGTGTACGGCCAGAGCGTCACCGACGCCTGTATTGGCTGGGACGATACGGAAAAAGCGCTGCGTCAGCTGGCGCAGGCGATCAAAACCCGTCGCGGCTAACGGCAGCGCACGGCATAAAAAAGGCCAGACTCGCGTCTGGCCTTTTGCGTTTCAGCGTGAACTTACTTCGCTTTACCCTGGTTAGCAACGGCGGCGGCTTTCGCTGCGATCTCGTCGGCATCACCCAGATAGTAATGTTTGATTGGCTTGAAGTTCTCGTCGAACTCATACACCAGCGGTACGCCGGTTGGGATGTTCAGTTCGAGGATCTCATCTTCGCTCATGTTATCGAGGTATTTCACCAGCGCGCGCAGTGAGTTACCGTGCGCGGCAACGATCACTTTCTCACCGCTCTTGATGCGCGGCAGAATGCTTTCGTTCCAGAATGGGATCACGCGATCGATGGTCAGTGCCAGGCTTTCGGTGGTCGGCAGTTGCGCGTCGGTCAGGGATTTGTAGCGCGGGTCGTGGCCCGGGAAACGCTCGTCGTTACGATCCAGCTCTGGCGGCGTAACGGCGAAGCCGCGGCGCCACTGTTTCACCTGATCGTCGCCGTATTTGGCGGCGGTTTCCGCTTTGTCCAGACCCTGCAGCGCACCGTAGTGACGCTCGTTCAGACGCCAGGTTTTCTCGACCGGCAGCCAGGCCTGATCCAGCTCATCCAGCACGTTCCACAGAGTGTGGATAGCACGCTTCAGCACTGAGGTGTAGGCAAAATCAAACACGAAACCTTCTTTTTTCAGCAGCTGACCGGCTGCTTTGGCTTCGGTGCGACCCTTGTCGGACAGATCCACGTCGTACCATCCGGTGAAGCGGTTTTCCTGATTCCACTGGCTTTCGCCGTGGCGCACCAGAACCAGCTTAGTTACGGCCATAGCTTTACTCCTTAATGCTTAATGTTTCGATGATGATAGAAACCGGCTGCGGCCGCTGATTTCAGCGGCACACTGATAGCGCCATACCATAGCGGAAAACAGCGCACGGCGTAAGCCTGTCGGCACCGCAGTGCGCGTTTTTCAACCGGCGCTTAGTGCGGGGTGAAGCGATAACGCGTCACGGAGTGCCATGTGTCGCCGGGCTGCAGCCAGCAATCAGGCTGCGGCCACTCGCTATGGTTGGGCGAATCCGGTAAAAACTCACTCTCCAGAGCGATGCCCTGGAAAGCAGTATAGCTGCCCTGTTCACGGGCGCGCGTTCCCTCCAGATAGTTGCCGGAGTAGAACTGCAGCGCCGGCGCGGCGGTGAACACGCTCACGCTAAGTTTGTCGTCCGCTGACCACAGCTGCGCAGCAGGCTGGCTGCTGTCACCGGCGGTGGTGAGCAGAAACGCGTGATCGTAACCTTTCACCGCGCGCTGATCGTCATCGGCCAGGAACTCATCCGCCACGCGTTTCGGCTGGCGGAAATCAAAGCTGGTACCGTCTACCGCTTTCAGCGGCGCATTGGGAATGCCTGCGCTGTCCACCGGCAGATAACGATCGGCCTGCAGTTGTAAGCGATGCTGGCGCGCGTCGCCATGATGCGCATCAAGGTTGAAGTAAGCATGGTTGGTCAGGTTGACCGGACAGGCCTGATCGGTCTGCGCTTCATAGCGAATCGACAGGCAGTTATCGTCATCGAGCTGGTAAATTACATCGGCAATCAGATTGCCGGGGTAGCCCTGGTCGCCGTCCGGCGAATCAAGACGATAGTGCACTTCGCTGTCACTCTGGCTGAGAATCTGCCAGCGGCGCTTGTCGAAACCCTGCGGCCCGCCGTGCAGCTGGTGCGGACCCTGATTGGCCGCCAGCAGCCGGTTAAGCGGCTTCAGCTCAGCGAAGGCGATGCGGTTCGCGTAACGCCCGATGGTGGCACCGAGATAAGCATCCTGATGCAGATAGTCGGACGGCGTGGCGCAGCCGAGCAGCGCTTCGCGCACGCTGCCGTCCTGCATCGGCACGCGCGCCGACAGCCAGGTGGCGCCCCAGTCCATAAAGGTGGCGACCATGCCGTTGCGGTTGCGCAGCACGGTGATGCGCCACGGCTGGCCGTCCGGCGCATGAGAGTTGACGTCGCTTACCATTGGCCGGCTCCTGCTGAGGCTTTGCACACGTAAAAGGTCTCTTTGATGCCGGTCTGCGCTTCGTACTGCTGCGCCACCGCCGCTTTCACCTGATCGACCAGATCGGTTGGCATCAGGGCGACAATACAGCCGCCGAAGCCGCCGCCGGTCATACGCACGCCGCCGCGCGGGCCGATTTCCGCTTTAACAATCTCCACCAGCTGATCGATGGGCGGCACGGTGATCTCAAAATCGTCGCGCATTGAGGCGTGCGAGGCGGCCATCAGCTCACCCATGCGTTGCAGATCGCCGCTGCTCAGCGCGTCCGCCGCTTCCAGCGTCCGGGCATTTTCGGTGATCACGTGACGCACGCGTTTGGCCACCAGCGGATCGAGCTGCTGTTCTGCCGCCGCAAACTCCTCCAGCGTCACGTCGCGCAGCGCCTTTTTGTTGAAGAAGCGCGCACCGGTTTCGCATTGCTCGCGGCGGGTATTGTATTCGCTGCCCACCAGATTACGACGGAAGTTCGAGTTGATGATCACCACCGCGACATCCTCCGGCATGGATACGGCGCGCGTACCCAGCGTGCGGCAGTCCAGCAGCATGGCGTGATCCTGCTGGCCGAGCGCTGAAATCAGCTGATCCATGATGCCGCAGTTGCAGCCAACAAACTGGTTTTCCGCTTCCTGCCCGTTAACGGCAATCGCTGCGCCGTCGAGCTTCAGCTGATAGAGCTGCTGGAACACGGTGCCCACCGCCACTTCCAGCGAGGCGGACGAGCTGAGACCGGCACCCTGCGGCACGTTGCCGCTGATCACCATATCCACGCCGCCAAAGCTGGCGTCGCGCTGCTGCAGATGTTTCACCACGCCGCGCACGTAATTGGCCCACATCGGTTCGCTGAGCGGCTCAATCGGCGCATCCAGCGAGAAGCTATCCTGCTGATTGTCGTAATCCACCGCCACCACGCGCACCTGGCGATCGTCGCGGCGGGCGCAGGCAATCACGGTCTGATAGTCAATGGCGCAGGGCAGCACGAAGCCGTCGTTGTAATCGGTATGCTCGCCGATCAGGTTCACCCGGCCCGGTGCCTGAATGCTGTGGCTCGGCGCGTAGCCGAAGGTGTCAGCGAAAACCTGTTGAGTGATCGATTTTAAAGACATTTATTGTTCCTCGCGGAAATGGATAGCGCTGACAGAGCGCAGACGTTCTGCTGCCTGTTCCGCCGTTAAATCACGTTGGGTCTCGGCCAGCATCTCGTAGCCAACCATAAATTTTCGTACCGTCGCGGAGCGCAGCAGCGGGGGATAGAAGTGCGCGTGCAGCTGCCAGTGATCGTTGGCTTCGCCGTTAAACGGCGCGCCGTGCCAGCCCATCGAATAGGGGAACGAGCACTGGAACAGATTGTCGTAACGGCTGGTGAGCTGCTTGAGCGCCAGCGCCAGATCGGTGCGCTGCGCCTCGTTAAGATCGGTAATACGTTTCACGTGCGTTTTAGGCAGCAGCAGGGTTTCAAACGGCCAGGCCGCCCACCACGGCACCACCGCCAGCCAGTGTTCGGTTTCGACCACGGTACGGCTGCCGTCCTGCAGTTCGCGCGCTACGTAATCCACCAGCAGCGGCGTACCTTTATCAGCAAAGTAGCGGCGCTGGTTGTCATCCTCTTTTTGCGCTTCATTCGGCAGAAAACTGTTGGCCCACACCTGACCGTGCGGATGCGGATTCGAGCAGCCCATGGCTGCGCCTTTGTTCTCAAATACCTGCACCCACGGATAGTGCTGGCCGAGTTCGGCGGTCTGCTCCTGCCAGGTGCGCACGATATCCTGCAGGTTGTGCAGCGGCAGTTCGGGCAGGGTTTTGCTGTGATCCGGTGAGAAGCAGATCACCCGGCTGGTACCGCGCGCGCCTTCACAGCGCATCAGCACATCATCGCTCTGCGGCGCATCCGGCGTATCGGTCATCAGCGCGGCGAAGTCATTGGTGAACACGTAAGTGCTTTTGTAATCGGGATTTTTGTCGCCGGTGATACGGGTATTACCGGCGCACAGGAAGCAGTCCGGATCGTGTGCGGGCAGTTGCTCCAGCGCCGGCGTCTCCTGCGCACCCTGCCAAGGACGTTTGGCGCGATGCGGTGACACCAGCACCCATTGATCGATCAACGGGTTATAGCGGCGATGCGGATGATCGACCGGGTTAAATTTTTGCATAACAAGTCCTGGTAATCGGCAAACAGAAGAAAATCACTGCCTTCAACGTAGCATAACGGTGGCGCTGAAAGCGTGATCCAGTCTGGATAAATGGTATCGTTTACACAAGGTGACGATTCT